>NZ_JBFNFF010000004.1:0-173464 GCF_040888325.1 Streptococcus jiangnanensis
ACCAAGGTGTCGCAGGTTCGAATCCTGTCTTCCCGATCGATTGCGAGGATACTTAAGGGTATCTTTTTTTTATTTACTTAGGAGATTCTGAGAGTCTTCTTTTTGGTTTATGAAACAAATTTGTGTAAACGTGTAAACAAGCAGTGCTTAAGGAATGGTACTAGTCATATATTTTCTTTAATTATGGTAAAATAGTAAGAGAATAATGTGAGGAAAATGAATGTCAAGTAAGTTTGAAATTTTAATGAATCAACTAGGTATCTCTGATCAATTGAGACGGGATCCTGCTCTTGTTGATGCCAGAATTGAGCGTGTTGTGGTTCATAAAATTAGTAAGATTTGGGAATTTCATTTTGTATTTTCTAATATTTTACCGATTGAAATCTTTTTAGAGTTAAAGAAAGGGCTTAGTGAAGAATTTTCTAAGACAGGGAATCGAGCTGTTTTCGAAATCAAGGCTCTTTCTCAAGAATTCTCTAATGAACTCTTGCAGGCCTACTATAGAGAGGCTTTTTCTGAAGGTCCATGTGCAAGTCAGGGGTTTAAATCTCTTTACCAGAATTTAAACGTCCGTTCGGAAGGAAATCAACTCATTATTGAAGGTTCAGAGGCGATTGATAAGGAGCACTTTAAGAAGAATCATCTTCCTAATTTGGCAAAGCAACTTGAAAAATTTGGTTTCCCGGTCTTTGTTTGCCAGATAGAAAAGAACGATGCACTTACACAAGAACAGGAAGAAGCCTTTCATGTGGAGAATGAACAGATTGTTCAAGCTGCCAATGAGGAAGCGCTCCGGGCTATGGAGCAACTGGAACAAATGGCTCCTCCTCCAGTAGAAGAGAAGCCAGCCTTTGATTTTCAGGCTAAAAAGGCTGCGGCCAAGCCTAAACTAGATAAGGCTGAAGTTACCCAGATGATCGACGTGACGACTGAGGAAAATCGCCTGGTCTTTGAAGGGGTCGTTTTTGATGTGGAACATAAAGTGACCAGAACTGGTCGCGTTTTGATCAATTTTAAAATGACAGACTACACTTCAAGTTTTTCAATGCAAAAATGGGTTAAGAATGAGGAAGAGGCTCAGAAGTTTGACATCATTAAGAAGAATTCTTGGCTCCGAGTTCGTGGGAATGTGGAGATGAATAACTTCACACGTGATTTGACCATGAACGTGCAGGATGTGCAGGAAGTTGTTCACTACGAGCGGAAGGATTTGATGCCAGAAGGTGAGCGTCGGGTTGAGTTTCATGCTCATACAAATATGTCGACTATGGATGCTCTGCCAGAAGTAGAAGAGATCGTTGCAACAGCTGCAAAGTGGGGACACAAGGCGGTTGCCATCACGGACCATGGAAATGTTCAATCTTTCCCACACGGCTATAAGGCGGCCAAGAAAGCTGGAATTCAGCTGATCTATGGAATGGAAGCCAATATCGTGGAGGACCGTGTTCCTATCGTTTACAACGAAGTGGAGATGGATTTGTCAGAAGCTACTTATGTGGTTTTTGACGTGGAAACGACGGGACTTTCAGCCATCTATAATGACTTGATTCAGGTTGCGGCTTCTAAGATGTATAAGGGAAATGTTATTGCCGAATTTGATGAATTTATCAATCCTGGATATCCCTTGTCAGCCTTTACTACTGAGTTGACAGGTATTACAGATGATCATGTCAAAAATGCCAAACCACTGGAACAAGTATTGCAAGAATTCCAGGAATTTTGCAAGGATACAGTCTTAGTTGCTCACAATGCGACCTTTGACGTTGGCTTTATGAATGCCAACTATGAGCGTCATGGTCTGCCTAAGATTAGCCAGCCAGTTATCGATACGCTGGAGTTTGCTAGAAATCTCTATCCTGAGTATAAACGCCATGGTTTGGGACCTTTGACTAAGCGTTTTGGTGTAGCACTTGAACACCACCACATGGCTAATTACGATGCGGAAGCTACTGGTCGTCTGCTTTTCATCTTTATCAAAGAGGTAGCAGAAAAACATGGTGTGACCGATCTGGCTAGACTCAATATTGATCTAATCAGTCCAGATTCTTATAAAAAAGCTCGTATTAAACATGCGACCATTTATGTCAAGAATCAAGTTGGTTTAAAAAATATTTTTAAGCTGGTTTCTTTGTCTAACACCAAGTATTTTGAAGGGGTGCCACGGATTCCGAGAACGGTTCTAGACGCCCATCGGGAGGGCTTGATTTTGGGGTCGGCTTGCTCGGAGGGCGAAGTTTTTGACGCAGTTGTTTCCCAAGGTGTGGATGCGGCGGTTGAGGTGGCCAAGTATTATGACTTTATCGAGGTCATGCCACCAGCTATCTATGCTCCCTTGATTGCTAAAGAACAGGTCAAGGATATGGAGGAACTCCAGACTATTATCAAGAGTTTGATAGAGGTTGGGGACCGTCTTGGCAAGCCTGTTCTGGCTACGGGAAATGTCCATTATATCGAACCGGAAGAAGAGATTTACCGTGAAATTATCGTCCGTAGTTTGGGCCAGGGGGCTATGATTAACCGAACCATCGGTCATGGTGAACATGCCCAACCAGCTCCTCTTCCGAAAGCTCATTTTCGAACGACTAATGAGATGTTGGATGAATTTGCTTTCTTGGGAGAGGAACTGGCTCGTAAACTGGTTATTGAAAATACCAATGCCTTGGCAGAAATTTTTGAGCCTGTTGAGGTTGTTAAGGGTGACTTGTATACACCTTTCATCGACAAGGCGGAAGAAACGGTTGCTGAGCTGACCTACAAGAAAGCTTTTGAGATTTATGGAAATCCGCTGCCAGATATTGTTGATTTGCGGATTGAAAAAGAATTAACTTCTATTCTGGGGAATGGATTTGCTGTGATTTATCTGGCTTCGCAGATGCTGGTACAACGTTCCAATGAACGGGGCTACTTGGTGGGTTCTCGTGGGTCTGTTGGTTCCAGTTTTGTTGCGACCATGATTGGGATTACGGAGGTTAATCCACTCTCTCCTCATTATGTTTGTGGTCAGTGTCAGTACAGCGAGTTTATCACGGATGGTTCTTACGGTTCAGGTTTTGATATGCCTAATAAGGACTGTCCAAACTGTGGTCATAAACTTAGCAAAAATGGGCAGGATATTCCTTTCGAGACCTTCCTTGGTTTTGATGGAGACAAGGTTCCTGATATTGACTTGAACTTCTCGGGAGAAGATCAGCCTAGCGCCCACTTGGATGTGCGTGATATCTTTGGGGAGGAATATGCCTTCCGTGCAGGAACAGTTGGTACGGTGGCTGCCAAGACTGCCTATGGATTTGTCAAGGGATATGAGCGTGATTACGGGAAGTTCTATCGTGATGCAGAGGTGGAACGCCTTGCTCAAGGTGCTGCTGGTGTCAAGCGGACTACAGGACAACACCCGGGAGGAATCGTTGTTATTCCTAACTATATGGATGTCTACGACTTTACGCCTGTTCAGTATCCAGCGGATGACGTGACGGCTGAATGGCAGACTACCCACTTTAACTTCCACGATATCGATGAGAACGTCCTCAAACTCGATGTGCTGGGTCATGATGATCCGACCATGATTCGCAAATTGCAGGACTTGTCTGGGATTGACCCTAATGAAATTCCTATGGATGATGAAGGTGTCATGGCCCTCTTTTCTGGGACGGATGTGCTTGGGGTGACGCCGGAGCAAATCGGTACACCGACGGGGATGCTGGGGATTCCAGAGTTTGGAACCAACTTTGTACGTGGGATGGTCGATGAAACGCATCCGACGACCTTTGCGGAATTGCTTCAGTTGTCTGGATTATCCCACGGTACTGATGTGTGGTTGGGAAATGCCCAGGATTTGATCAAGCAAGGGATTGCGGACCTATCAACCGTTATCGGTTGTCGGGACGACATCATGGTTTACCTCATGCATGCTGGTCTTGAACCTAAGATGGCCTTTACCATCATGGAACGGGTACGTAAGGGTTTGTGGCTGAAGATTTCCGAAGAGGAGCGAAATGGCTATATCGAAGCCATGAAGGCCAATAAGGTGCCAGAGTGGTATATCGAATCCTGTGGAAAAATCAAGTATATGTTCCCTAAGGCCCATGCGGCAGCCTACGTTATGATGGCCTTGCGTGTAGCCTACTTCAAGGTTCACCATCCCATTTATTATTACTGTGCTTACTTCTCTATCCGCGCCAAGGCCTTTGATATCAAGACCATGGGTGCGGGCTTGGATGCCATCAAACGTAGAATGGAAGAAATCGCTGAAAAACGGAAGAATAATGAAGCCTCTAATGTGGAGATTGACCTCTATACCACTCTTGAGATTGTCAATGAAATGTGGGAACGTGGCTTTAAGTTTGGCAAGTTAGACCTCTATCGTAGTGATGCGACTGAATTCATCATCGACGGAGATACCCTCATCCCACCATTTGTCGCAATGGATGGTCTGGGAGAGAACGTTGCTAAGCAGTTGGTGCGTGCTCGAAAAGAAGGGGAATTCCTCTCTAAAACCGAACTCCGCAAGCGTGGCGGACTCTCATCTACCTTGGTTGAAAAGATGGATGAAATGGGGATTCTTGGTAATATGCCAGAGGATAACCAGCTCAGTTTGTTTGATGATTTATTTTAAGAATTAGAATGGAGAACATCTTTATGAAGCTTAGGATTTTTGCGGAAGATAAACCTGCTGAAAAGATTTTTGACTATCAGCTAGAGCTGGCAGATGAAACAATTATTCTATCGACAGCGCTCTTGTCTGGTGCCATTGCTTTAGCAGGATTATTTTCTGCTTTGAAGGAAAAATAACAAAAGAAAAGGAAGAATAGAATGGTTTTACCAAATTTTAAAGAAAATCTAGAAAAATATGCGAAATTGTTGGTTGCGAACGGAATTAACGTGCAACCTGGTCACACCTTGGCCCTTTCCATCGATGTGGAGCAACGCGAGTTGGCGCATTTGATCGTGAAGGAAGCTTATGCCTTGGGTGCGCATGAGGTCATCGTTCAGTGGACAGATGATGTCATCAACCGTGAGAAATTCCTCCATGCACCGATGGAGCGCTTGGACAATGTACCAGAATACAAGATTGCTGAGATGAACTATCTCTTGGAGAACAAGGCTAGCCGTCTCGGTGTCCGTTCTTCTGATCCAGGTGCCTTGAACGGAGTGGATGCGGACAAGCTTTCAGCTTCTGCTAAAGCTATGGGACTTGCCATGAAGCCAATGCGTATCGCAACTCAGTCCAACAAGGTTAGCTGGACTGTGGCAGCCGCTGCTGGCCTTGGGTGGGCTAAGAAAGTCTTTCCAAATGCTGCGAGCGATGAAGAAGCAGTGGACCTCCTTTGGGATCAGATCTTCAAAACTTGCCGTGTCTACGAAGAAGATCCTGTTAAAGCTTGGGAAGAGCATGCTGCTATCCTTAAGGGCAAGGCAGAAATGCTCAATAAAGAACAATTCTCAGCCCTTCACTACACAGCACCGGGAACTGATTTGACACTTGACTTGCCTAAGAATCACGTTTGGGAATCAGCTGGTGCTATCAATGCACAGGGAGAAGGATTCTTGCCAAATATGCCGACAGAAGAAGTCTTTACGGCTCCTGACTTCCGTCGTGCAGATGGGTATGTAACCTCTACAAAACCACTTAGCTACAATGGCAATATCATCGAAGGTATTAAGGTGACCTTCAAGGATGGCCAAATCGTTGACATTACTGCTGAAAAGGGTGATCAGGTCATGAAGGACCTTGTCTTTGAAAATGCGGGTGCGCGTGCCTTGGGGGAATGTGCCTTGGTACCAGATCCGAGCCCAATTTCTCAGTCAGGCATTACCTTCTTTAACACCCTTTTTGATGAGAATGCTTCAAACCACTTGGCTATCGGTGCAGCCTATACGACTAGCGTTGTTGGTGGGGCAGAGATGAGCGAAGAAGAGCTTGAAGCTGCAGGACTGAACCGTTCAGATGTTCACGTGGACTTTATGATTGGTTCGAGTCAAATGGATATCGATGGTATCCGTGAGGATGGAACACGTGTACCACTCTTCCGCAATGGAGACTGGGCAATTTAAGGAGAAGCTATGCTTGGAAGTATGTTTGTTGGTCTCCTAGTGGGACTCTTGGCAGGTGCTTTAACCAATCGCGGAGAGAGCATGGGATGCTTTGGAAAAATGTTTCTCGGCTGGATTGGTGCTTCTTTGGGGCACCTGCTCTTTGGAACTTGGGGTCCAAACCTAGCGGGGATAGCTATTGTTCCAGCTGTTTTAGGTGCTATGGTTGTCTTAGCTATTTTCTGGAGACGAGGAAGTTAATTTCTTAAATCCGATACTCAATGAAAATCAAAGAGCAAACTAGGAAACTAGCCGCAGGCTGCTCAAAGCACTGCTTTGCGGTTGTAGATAGAACTGACGAAGTCAGCTCAAAACACTGTTTTGAGGTTGCAGATGGACGTTGACGCGGTTTGAAGAGATTTTTGAAGAGTATGAAAAGAAAAGGAGGTTGGTCATTGTACCAGCCTCCTTTTGAGTATGATATAATAGTTCTATGAGATTAGATAAATTTTTAGTTGCCTGTGCTGTGGGGAGTCGAACGGAGGTCAAAAACTTGCTCAAGGCTGGGCGAGTGACGGTAAATGGTAAAAAAGAAAAGTCAGCTAAACCGCAGATTGATGAAGAAAGAGATGAGATTCGCTTTGATGGCCAAGTGCTGGAGTATGAAGAGTTTGTCTACTACATGATGAACAAGCCCCAAGGAGTCATTTCGGCGACTGAAGATACCAAGCATAGAACAGTTTTAGACTTGTTAGATGACTATGCTCGCGCCAAGGAAGTCTTTCCAGTGGGGCGCTTGGACATTGATACCCATGGTCTCCTGCTCTTGACTAATGACGGCAAGCTGGCCCATGCTCTTCTTTCACCCAAACGCCATGTGGATAAGACCTATTTGGCTCAAGTCAAAGGTATTATGACCCAAGAAGATGTGGATGCATTTGCCAAGGGTATTCCGCTCAAGGACTTTACTTGTCAGCCGGCTAGACTGGAACTTGTATCGGTAGATCCAGAAAAAAATCAAAGTTTGGTTCGTGTGACCATTGCTGAAGGGAAGTTCCATCAAGTCAAGCGTATGGTGGCCTACTGTGGCAAGGAAGTGGTGGACTTACAACGTTTGACGATGGGAACTCTAGTCTTGGATGAGAACTTAGAACAAGGAGAATGGCGGCGCTTGACCAAGGAGGAGTTAGAGGAGCTCCTTGCTAGTATTGCTTAGTTTGGATTATGTTAGAAAAGGTGAGGAGAATGTCCTTGCCTTTTTAAGTTTTTCGGTTGCTTCCTTTGTGAAAAGAGTTATAATAGACAGTAGAATAAAAGGAGGAATCTATGAACGCGATTCAAGAATCATTTACAGATAAACTATTTGCCAACTATGAAGCAAATGTCAAATACCAAGCGATCGAAAATGCTGCCAGCCACAATGGGATTTTTGCAGCCCTGGAACGTCGCCAAAGCCATGTTGACAACACACCTGTTTTCTCGCTTGATTTGACCAAGGACAAGGTGACTAACCAGAAAGCATCAGGTCGTTGCTGGATGTTCGCAGCTCTCAACACCTTCCGTCACAAACTCATCTCTCAATACAAACTGGAGAACTTTGAATTGTCACAGGCTCACACCTTCTTCTGGGATAAGTACGAGAAATCCAACTGGTTCCTTGAACAAGTGATTGCGACTGCAGACCAAGACTTGACGAGCCGCAAGGTTAGCTTTCTACTCCAAACACCTCAACAAGACGGTGGTCAGTGGGATATGGTAGTGTCCCTCTTTGAGAAATACGGTGTCGTGCCCAAGTCTGTTTACCCTGAGTCTATCTCATCTAGCAGCAGCCGTGAGCTCAATGCCATCCTTAACAAATTGCTTCGCCAAGATGCCCAAATCTTGCGTGACTTGCTCGCTTCTGGTGCAGACCAAGTGACTGTTCAAGCTAAGAAAGAAGACCTCTTGCAAGAAATCTTTAACTTCCTTGCTATGTCTTTAGGTTTTCCACCACGTAAATTTAACTTTGCTTATCGTGACAAGGATGATAACTACCAAAGCGAAAAGGGTATCACACCACAGGAGTTTTACAAGAAATATGTCAATCTTCCTCTAGAAGACTACGTTTCTGTTATCAATGCTCCGACTGCTGACAAGCCTTACGGCAAATCTTATACAGTTGAGATGTTGGGGAATGTCGTTGGTAGCCGTGCAGTTCGCTATATCAACGTTCCTATGGAGCGTTTGAAAGAATTGGCGATTTCCCAAATGCAGACAGGAGAAACTGTTTGGTTTGGTTCAGATGTCGGCCAGCTCAGCAACCGCAAAGCTGGAATCCTTGCGACAGATGTTTATGACTTTGAATCAAGCATGGATATTCAACTCACTCAAGACAAAGCTGGACGTTTGGACTACAGCGAAAGTTTGATGACCCACGCCATGGTCTTGACAGGTGTGGATTTGGATGAAAATGGTAAGTCAACCAAGTGGAAGGTTGAAAACTCATGGGGAGACAAGGTCGGTACAGATGGTTACTTCGTTGCCTCAGATGCTTGGATGGATGAATACACCTATCAAATCGTTGTCCGTAAGGAATTGCTGACAGCAGAAGAACAAGCTGCTTATGAAGCAGAACCAATCGTACTCGCACCATGGGATCCAATGGGAGCCTTGGCAGAATAAAGCATAAAGAAAAGAGGTTAGGGAAATCCTAGCCTCTTTTTAAGTTCTTCTTGAAGTGGCGATAGATGCTGCTTGCTAAGTGAGTTCTCCTTATTTTGAGTCTTTAAGTGACAGAGAAAAAGATATGTGTTACTATAGTAGTACAAAAGGATATCGGAGTAGAAATGAAGTATTTAAGTAGTCAAGACATCAAGGGTCGTCAACGAAATATCAGCGACATTAAACCCTATAAAACAACCAAGGAAATCGTCGTTTCAAATATCTTTACCTTCTTTAATGCCATGAACTTGGCTCTGGCAGTTCTGGTAGCCACAACCTTGCGATTTGAAAATATGCTCTTTTTAGGTGTGATTGCTATCAATACAGCCATTGGGATTTTCCAAGAAGTGCGTTCAAAAAATGCTCTAGAAAAGCTAAGTTTGCTTGGTAAAAGTGAGTACAGAGTCAACCGAGATGGTCAAACGATCGAGATTGATCCAGAAGACATCGTTCTGGGGGAATATCTGCATCTCAATCTGGGAGATCAGGTACCTGTCGATGCAGAAGTACTTGAAGGAACGATCGAAGTGGATGAGTCCTTGCTGACTGGTGAGAGTGATTCAGTCTTTAAAACGGTTGGTGACAAGCTGATGAGCGGAAGCAATGTCGTCAGCGGTACTTGTCTGGTTACGGCAACGGCGGTCGGACCCGATAGTTATATCAACAAACTCGCAAAATCCAGCAAGGAATTCAAAAAATATCCTTCTCAACTGCGCGATTACATGGATAAGATTTTAAAAATCGTCTCCATCTTGCTGGTGCCAGTTGCCATTCTGCTTTATGTCAGAGGTTTTAGTCTAGGACGGTCTTATGTTGAAATTGTTTTGGGAAGTTCAGGTGCCTTGGTCGGCATGATTCCAGAGGGCTTGATTCTCCTGGTCAGTGTATCCCTTGCGGTAGCGGCCATGAAGCTGGCTAAAAAGAAGGTTCTGGTGCAGGAGCTATACTGTGTGGAAACTTTAGCGCGAGTAGATGTTCTTTGTTTTGATAAGACAGGTACCATCACGACTGGTAATATGAAGGTTCAAGAAATGGATGCTAATGTAGAAGAGAAACTGTCTTCTTATCTAGCCTATTTTGACGATGAAAATGCAACTTCCCGAGCTCTGAAGACTTACTTAACCTGTGAGAAAAAGTGGGAAGTTCAAGAAGTCGGTACCTTTTCAAGCAAAAACAAGTATTCCTTTGTTCAAGTAAAAGATGGTGGGACCTATTTCTTTGGCGCCTATGAGTTTTTAGGCTTTACCCAGCCGATGGATACCTACTATGAACATCTGAAGCAGCAAGGTTTTCGAATCTTGACACTTGCCCATAGTAAGGACCACATCACGACTCCAGCCAATATGGAACTACTGGGGCATGTCGTTCTGTCAGATGAGATCAAGGAAAATACTAAGGAAACCTTTGACTATTTTGAATCTCAAGGTGTTGAAGTGAAGATTATCAGTGGTGATAATCATGTGGCTGTATATGGGGTGGCTCGTAAGGCAGGTTTTAAGGAAGAAGCCCGTGCGATTGATATGACCAAGGTGAGAGATGATGACTTTGAAAGAGTTGTCTTGGAACACGAAATCTTTGGTCGTGTGACACCTGAACAGAAGCAAAAGATGGTATCTATTTTGCAAAATGCGGGTAAGACAGTTGCCATGAGTGGTGACGGAGTCAATGATGTTCTGGCTCTCAAGAAAGCAGATATCAGCTTTGCCATGAAGGGGGCTACCAGCGCAGCTAAAAGTGTATCCAATATTGTTTTCCTGACAGATGATTTTGCAGTATTTTATGATATCTTGATGGAAGGTCGCCGGGTCATCAATAACATCCAAAAGGTAGCCTCTCTCTTTCTAACAAAGACCTTCTTCTCCATCGTTTTTGCGATTTTGAGTGTGGTATTTGGTTTGGAATTCGCCTTTATCCCCATTCAGTTTACGATTATTTCAGCTATTACGATTGGGATTCCATCCTTCTTCCTAACTTTTGAGTCCAATAAAGAAAAGGTTAGCACTCACTTTATGAGAGATATTTTGACCAATGCTGCGATTGGTGGTGGCATTCTAGTCGCTAGTGTACTCTTGACAAACTTCTTTATCACTGTCCCAGGTCAGGTCAAATTTATTTGCTTCCTACTTGCTTTAATCAATGGTTTGTGTCTAGTTGCCAAGGTCAGTCTGCCATTTAATCGATACAAACTAGTCTTGCTCACACTGTTGAGCCTTGCAGCCCTTGTTGGAGTGCTTGTCAATACCTTTATCCTGCAAGGAGCGTTTGTGCCTTTAGAAACCAGCCAAGTTGTCTATGTAGCCATCCTAGCAGTGGTGATTGGGGGCTTGCATTATCTGACTAGAAGAAAAAGTTGATACACAAAAAGAATCAGGTTTAATCCTGATTCTTTTTTATCTATATTCTCAATTGCTTGGATTACATGATACCGAAGAAACGAGCTGCGATACCAACTGCAAAGAGGGCAAGGATGATTGTGATTGGTGATACTTTTTTCTTAAGCAACCACATGCAAAGGAAAGTAAGGAGAAGTCCCATCAATCCTGGGATCAATGAGTTCAACTGGCCTTGGAGAGTTTGTGGTTGAATCTTGTCTAAGCTCATACCACTAAGTGCTTGACCAAGAATACCCTTCAATTCTCCACCTGTAACAGGACCTTCTGGGAAGACGATGTAGGCACCTTCTGACAATTGTTTGCCTGGAAGGTTGATAGTGAAGTTGATGGATACCCAACGTTGTACAAGAACGGCAAGGATGAACATACCAAGGATAGAAGCACCTTTAGTGATGTCTTTCAAGATACCACCAGACATGTCTTTAGTGATCTCAGATCCAGCTTTGTAACCGAACTCTTGTGTGTACCATAGGAAGGCCATACGGATAGCATTCCATCCGAAGAAGAAGAGAAGTGGACCAACAAGGTTACCAGATGCAGCAAGTGATGCACCAAGAGCTCCAAGGATAGGACGAACTGTAAACCAGAATACTGGGTCACCGATACCAGCAAGAGGTCCCATCATACCGATTTTAACCCCTTGGATAGCCGCGTCGTCGATTTCAACACCGTTAGCGCGCTCTTCTTCAAGTGCAAGAGTAACCCCCATGATTGGAGCAGCGACGTATGGGTGAGTGTTGAAGAATTCAAGGTGGCGCTCAAGAGCAGCCGCTTGGTCTTCTTTTTTAGTGTACAATTTTTTGATAGCTGGGATCAATGAGTAAGCCCAACCCAAGTTTTGCATACGTTCGTAGTTCCAAGAACCTTGAAGGAATTGTGAACGCCACCAAACTTTTTGACGATCTGATTTTGATAATTGAATTTTTTCAGCCATGATTGTTCCCCTTTCTAGTAGTCTTCTAGGATATCACCGATTGGGTCGTTAGAAGTTGCAGCTCCGCCGCCACCGTTTCCACCTTGTTTTGTAAGGTTAAGGTAGATGAAGGCAAGGGCAACACCGATGACACCAAGGGCAATCAAAGTCAATTGAGAGATTGCTGCAAGAGCAAAACCGATTGCGAAGAATGGCCATACTTCACGAGTTGCCATCATGTTGATAACCATAGCGTAACCAACGGCAACGACCATAGCACCACCGACAGCCATACCACCATTCAACCATTCTGGCATCAATTTAAGAGCATCTTGAACGGCAGAAGCTGGGATAGCGATAAGGAAGGCTGCAGGGATTGCAATACGAAGACCTTGAAGAAGAAGTGCGATAAAGTGAGCACGTTCAACAGCTGCAATATTTCCTTCTTTAGCGGCAGCATCTGCAGTGTGAACCAAACCAACTGAGATTGTACGAACAATCATAGTCAAGAAAAGTCCAGCTACGGCAAGAGGGATAGCTGTGGCTGTTGCGACGGCGATACCTTCAGTAGTAAAGTTACCACCTTTGATCAAGATAATCGCTGCGGCAACAGATGCAAGAGCAGCGTCAGGAGCTACGGCAGCTCCGATGTTTGCCCAACCAAGGGCGATCATTTGAAGAGATCCACCAAGCATAACACCTGCTTCGAGGTTACCAGTTGCAAGTCCGATAAGGGTACATGCGACGATTGGTTGATGGAATTGGAATTGGTCGAGGATACCTTCAAGACCTGCAAGGAAGGCAACAACTACAACCAAGATAGCAGAAATGATTGAAATATCTGACATGGTTTTATTCCTTTTCTATTTAATTATATAAAGTGTAAAATCTTTCTTCCAAGAGTTTGAGAGAAGAAGATTCTAATTATTGAACGTTTGCTTTCTTAATCAAGTCAAACAAATCTTTTTTCGTGTCGTTTGGTACTTTACGTACGTCAAATTCAACACCGAGGTCACGCATTTTTTCAAAGGTTGCAACGTCTTCTTTGTCCATAGACAAAACGTTGTTAATCATTGTTTTACCTGTTGAGTGAGCCATAGAACCAACGTTAAGGGTCTTGATTGGCACGCCACCTTCGATAGCACGAAGTGCATCTTGGGGAGTTTCAAACAAGATAAGGGCATGAGTTTCGCCGAAACGTGGGTCTTTTGCAACGTCGATCAATTTTTGAATTGGGACAACGTTGGCTTTTACTCCGTTTGGAGCTGCTTGTTTGATCAATTCTTTACGCAAGTCGTCGTTAGCAACGTTGTCTGAAGCAACGATGATACGGTTTGCTTTTGAATCTGGAGTCCAAGCAGTCGCAACCTGACCGTGAAGTAGACGAGTGTCTAGACGAGCAAGGTTGATTTTCAGTTTACCGTCACCGATAACAGTTCCTTCTGGAATCGTAGCTTGTGCGGCAGGAGCGGCTGCAGCAGTTGCAACTTCCTCAACTGGGTTAAGCTCTTCTGGAAGAGCTTTGATGCCATCTTTGGCTTCTTTAATGATATTCGCAGCGACTTTTTCCACACCTGCATTCGCGTCCATAAGGCGCTCTGTGTAGGCTTGGATCAACATCGGCAAGTTTAGTCCTGTGATGATGGCAAATTTACGTTCTGGATTTTCTCCCATCACGCGACTAGCTTGGTTGAATGGAGATCCACTCCAAAGGTCAGCCAATACTAGAACCTCATCTTCTGCGTCAAATGCAGCAACAGCGTTATTGAGCTTAGCGTATAAATCATCTGGACCTTCATTTGGCATAAAGGTTACAACTTGAACCTTCTCTTGTTCACCAAAAATCATGGATCCGGACTGATGAATACCCGCAGCAAATTCGCCGTGGCTCGCAATAATGATTCCGATACTCATTATTGTCATTCCTCCTTTAAAATGTTTGACTGTGTGTTTAAGAAAACTTTAAGCCTAATTAAGTATAAACCGTTTTCATATAAAAATCAACTACTTTTTCTAAAAACAGGAAAGTTTTCAATAAAAACACCTCTACAAAATGTTAATATAATAAGCTTTTTAAAAAATGTATGAAAATAAAGCTAGAAAATTTAATATAAAAATACTGAAAATAAACCTTAGTTATGAAAACTGAATGAAAACAAAAGGAAAGGTTGCAGAACAGCAACCTTTCCTTTTTATAGGAATAAATCTTGTAAGGCGTGGGCAACGCCATCTTCTTCATTGGTTAGTGGGAGTTGCTCATCTGCATAGGGAAGCAAGTCCGGATTGGCATTTTTCATGGCATATCCCTTGCCTGCGAAAGCCAGCATTTCTCTATCGTTTTGCTCATCACCAAAGGCGATTAAGTCTTTTTTATCACGATTCATCACATTGAGCAAGTACTCTAGAGCAAAGGCCTTGTTTACCCCCTTGGGAGTACACTCGAGGATGTTGAGGGGGCCTCCCCAGGTATTGATGGATAGTTGGTGTTGATAAAAACGATTCATCTCGTCCGCTAGAGCGTATTTGTCTTCAGCCCTTGTTTGCAAGAGGATGCAGTTGGGATCTTTGGTTACTCGTTCGGGCTTGAATTGATTTTCCGGCCGGAAGTTCTCTACGCCAAATAGTTTAGGGTCTGCAATTTCCTCATTCGGAGTCGTGATATAGAATTTTTTTCGATATTCTCCTGCAATAAAATCAGCCTGGATGTCCTCCGTGCGCTTGACCATGTCTAGGAGGTATTTTTTGTCCAAGGTCAAGCACTTTTCATGCTCCCAAGCCTGTCCTGGTAGATGGGTAAGGGAACCATTAAAGTTAATCATGGGAGTATGCAATTCTAGCTCACGATAGAAGTCTTTTGCCATACGATACGGACGGCCTGTCGTGATGATGACATGGTGCCCTTTTTCTGAAATTTTTTTGATCGTCTCTTTGGTGAAATCGGAGAGCTTGCTTTCACTATTCAGCAGGGTTCCGTCCAAATCGACTGCGATAATTTTTTTAGTCATATAAACCTTCCTAGTCGTTTCCAGATAAGATGTCTTCTATTATATCAAAAAGAAGGAAGAAAAGCAGATAAGAACAAAAACTACAGTTGCTTTGATTTGTTAAATAAATCAAACAAATATATTGAAAAGGTGAATGATAAATGATATAATACTAATATTGTTCGTAAAAAACAAAAGGAGATTAAAAATGGACAAACTATTTAAACTAAAAGAGCACGGGACAGATGTCCGTACAGAGGTGCTTGCTGGTTTAACAACATTCTTTGCAATGAGTTATATTCTCTTTGTAAACCCTCAAATGCTTTCCCAAACGGGTATGCCTGTTCAAGGTGTGTTCTTGGCAACGATTATCGGTTCTGTAGTCGGTACCTTGATGATGGCTTTCTATGCTAATTTGCCATACGCACAAGCACCAGGTATGGGACTAAATGCCTTCTTCACATTTACAGTTGTATTTGGGATGGGCTATACTTGGAAAGAAGCTCTTGGTATGGTCTTCATTTGTGGAATTATTTCACTGATTATTACCTTAACAAATGTTCGTAAAATGATCATTGAGTCTATTCCTACAACACTTCGTTCAGCTATTTCGGCTGGTATTGGTGTTTTCCTTGCCTATGTTGGAATTAAGAATGCTGGTCTCTTGAAATTCTCAATCGATCCAGGTACTTATACGGTAGCAGGTGAAGGAGCGGACAAGGCTCAAGCTGCACTTACTGCAAACTCAGCAGCTGTTCCAGGATTGGTAGACTTCAATACTCCAGCAGTATTGGTGGCTCTTGCAGGTCTGGCTATTACCATCTTCTTTGTTGTTAAAGGCATCAAAGGCGGAATCATTCTCTCTATTTTAACAACGACTGTCCTTGCCATTGCTGTTGGTGTTGTCAAATTATCAGGGATTGACTTTGCTAGCAACAATCTTTCATCAGCGGTTAATGATTTAGGAACTTTGTTTGGTGCCGCTCTTGGTTCAGAAGGTTTAGGATCTTTGATTTCAAACACTTCACGTTTACCAGAAACCTTGATGGCTATTCTTGCCTTCTCACTAACAGATATTTTTGATACAATCGGTACTCTTATCGGTACTGGTGAAAAAGTTGGTATCGTTGCGACAAGTGGGGAAAACCATGAGTCCGCTAAATTGGACAAGGCTCTTTACTCTGACTTGGTGGCAACTTCAGTAGGTGCCATTGCAGGTACTTCAAACGTTACAACCTATGTTGAGTCTGCGGCGGGTATTGGCGCTGGTGGACGTACTGGGTTGACAGCCCTAGTGGTTGCAATCTGTTTTGCTCTATCTAGCTTCTTTAGCCCACTTCTAGCGATTGTTCCGACAGCTGCAACAGCACCAATTTTGATCATCGTCGGAATCATGATGCTTTCTAACTTGAAAAATATCCCTTGGGATGATATGGCTGAAGCGGTTCCTGCTTTCTTCACATCTATCTTTATGGGATTCAGCTACTCTATCACACAAGGGATTGCTGTTGGTTTCTTGACATACACCTTGACAAAAGTTGTCAAAGGTCAAGCCAAGGATGTGCACGTAATGATTTGGATTTTGGATGCCTTGTTTATCCTTAACTATATCAGTATGGCGCTATAAATGGTATAATAGAAAAAGGGGAGTCTCCCCTTTTTCTTATAAGGAGGTACATCATGAAAGATAAGACAATTTGGCAAGAGATTTTGAACAGAGGAATGTGGGTCCTCATCCTTTTAGTGGCTTTAATTCTAGCGCAAGTTCCTTTAGGGCTATCTTTTTGGCTAGCTTCTAAACAATTTCCTCTTTTACAGTCAGGGCTCTTAGTCGGTGCCCTATCCATTGTTATTTTGGCTGTCTTTATTTTAGGTGCTAGAAAAACACAACTTGCTACTTTTAATCTGTCCTTTTTTAAGGCCAAAGACTTGGCTCGTTTGGTGTTGAGTTACCTAGTGATTTTTGCTAACAATTTGTTTGGTGCAGCTTTGCTTCGCATGACGAATGAGACGACAACTAGCAATCAATCAACTATTAACGGTCTGGTTGAAAATAGTTCCTTGATTGCCACTTTTTTCATACTAGTCTTGATTGCGCCGATTTGTGAGGAAATTTTGTGTCGTGGGATTATTCCTAAAAAAATCTTCCGAGGTAAGGAAAAACTTGGCTTTGTTGTTGGTGCAATCGTCTTTGCCTTACTCCATACTCCAACCAATCTACCTTCTGTACTTATTTATGGAGGGATGTCAACAGTTCTAACTTGGACAGCCTATAAGACAGAACGTTTGGAGATGTCCATTTTGCTTCATATGATTCTCAATGGTGTAGCCTTTTGTTTGATAGCTATATTAGTATTGATTAGTAGAAATCTGGGCCTATAATTCTAGACCATTGGCCTACTTGGAAAAGATGAATGCTTGCGTATCCATCTTTTTCTTTTTATGGTAAAATAGAGAAATAATGTGGTGAAAAACCTTGAGGAGTGACCCTATGTCCAATAAAGCTAGTCAGGCAAAAACAGCCATTTGCGGAATTATCAATGTAACCCCAGATTCCTTTTCGGATGGTGGGCAGTTTCTTGCTCTTGATCAGGCGCTCCAGCAAGCTCGTAAATTGATAGCTGAAGGAGCGAGCATGCTAGATATCGGTGGAGAATCGACTCGACCGGGCAGTAGCTATGTTGAGATAGAAGAGGAAATCCAGCGTGTTGTTCCAGTGATTAAAGCTATCCGTGAGGAAAGTGATGTCCTCATTTCCATCGATACTTGGAAAAGTCAGGTGGCAGAGGCTGCTTTGGCTGCTGGTGCCAATCTGGTCAATGATATCACTGGTCTCATGGGAGATGAGAGAATGGCGGATGTGGTTGCTAAGGCTGGAGCGGAAGTGGTTATCATGTTTAATCCAGTCATGGCTCGTCCTCAGCATCCTAGTTCGCTCATATTTCCTCATTTTGGTTTTGGACAAGCTTTTACAGAAGAAGAGTTAGCTGGCTTTGAAAAAGTGCCAATCGAAGACTTGATGAAGACTTTCTTTGAACGAGCTCTAGCGAGAGCAGAGGAAGCTGGGATAGCAAGAGAAAATATCCTGCTGGATCCAGGAATTGGCTTTGGTCTGACTAAGAAAGAAAATCTACTCCTTCTACGTGATCTGGATAAACTGCATCAGAAAGGCTATCCAATCTTTCTTGGAGTTTCGCGTAAGCGGTTTGTCATTAATATCCTGGAGGAAAATGGCTTTGAAGTTAATCCTGAGACCGAACTTGGTTTCCGCAATCGAGACACAGCTTCGGCTCATGTAACCAGTATCGCTGCGAGACAGGGTGTGGAAGTGGTACGCGTGCACGATGTAGCCAGTCACAGGATGGCAGTTGAAATTGCCTCCGCTATTCGTTTGGCAGATGATGCAGAAAATCTAGATTTAAAACAATATAAGTAAGATGAACGAAATTCAAAACAATCAGTGGATTGCCCACTATCGGACGGACCAACCACATTTTGGTTTGGAGCGAATGGTAGAACTCCTAGCTTTACGTGGCAATCCCCATCTCAAACTCAAGGTTATCCATATCGGCGGAACAAATGGTAAAGGTTCGACCATTGCTTTTTTGAAAGAGATGCTGGAAAAGCTAGGCCTGAGAGTAGGGGTGTTCAGCTCGCCCTATCTCATTCATTATACAGATCAGATTAGCATCAATGGGGAATCTATCCCCGAGGCTAGACTAGAAGCTCTCATGGCAGACTATGAGTCTTTGCTTGAGGGGGAGAAGAGCGCTGTTTTACAAGGAACGACCGAGTTTGAGATTATCACTGCCCTAGCCTATGATTATTTTGCTGCTGAAAAAGTTGATGTGGCCATCATGGAAGTCGGCATGGGTGGACTTCTGGATAGCACCAATGTCTGTCAGCCCGTCCTGACAGGAATTACGACTATTGGCTTGGACCATGTAGCTCTACTTGGTGATACTATAGAGGCCATAGCAGAACAGAAGGCTGGTATTATCAAACAAGGCATTCCTTTGGTGACAGGTCGCATTGCTTCAGAAGCCTTGGCTGTTATTGACCGCATTGCGGAAGGGAAAGAAGCACCGAGAATACGATATGGGAAAGATTATCAGGTCAGTTACCAAAAGAGTGTGGTGACAGGCGAAATCTTTGATTATACCAGTTCTGTCAGACAAGGTCGTTTTCAAACAGGTCTGCTTGGCTTGCATCAGATAGAGAATGCGGGGATGGCGCTTGCCCTCCTAGACACTTATTGCCAGGAGACTGGGCGAGAGTTAGCAAGTAATGACTTAATTGCTCAAGCTTTGAAAGAGACCAGATGGCCAGGGCGTTTGGAGGTCGTGTCTAGCGACCCCTTGTTGCTTTTGGATGGGGCCCACAATCCTCATGCTATCAAGGCTTTATTAGCAACCTTGCAAGAACGCTTTGCGGATTATCATAAGGAAATCCTCTTTACGTGTATTAAAACCAAGGCTTTGAAGGATATGCTGGATTTGCTAGAAACGGTGCCGGATAGCCAGCTGACTCTGACTTATTTTGATGATAGTCGGGCGACGGATGAAAGCGTGTTGAAAGGGACAGCCAAGTCTAGAAATCTCAATTACCAAAGTTGGCAGGATTTTCTAGAGCAGAAATTGACAAATAAAAATGAAGAGAAACAAACAGTTAGGATTGTCACAGGTTCCTTGTATTTCTTGAGCCAAGTGAGAGCCTATCTGATGGAGAGGAAGAACGAGAATGGATACACAAAAGATTGAAACGGCTGTAAAAATGATTATCGAGGCTGTCGGTGAGGATGCTAACCGCGAGGGCTTGCAGGAAACACCTGCTCGCGTAGCCCGTATGTACCAAGAGATTTTTTCAGGTCTTGGCCAAACTGCTGAGGAACACCTGTCAAAATCCTTTGAGATTATTGATGACAATATGGTAGTGGAAAAGGATATTTTTTTCCATACTATGTGTGAGCACCACTTCTTGCCATTTTATGGGAGAGCGCACATTGCCTACATTCCAGATGGACGTGTAGCAGGCTTGTCCAAGCTAGCTCGTACGGTTGAAGTTTATTCTAAAAAACCACAGATTCAAGAACGGTTGAATATTGAAGTGGCCGATGCCTTGATGGACTATCTGGGGGCCAAGGGAGCCTTTGTTGTCATTGAGGCGGAACATATGTGTATGAGCATGCGTGGTGTCAGAAAGCCAGGAACGGCAACCTTGACGACAGTAGCTCGTGGTCTATTTGAAACAGATAAGGACCTAAGAGATCAGGCTTATCGTTTAATGGGACTATAAAAAGAATCCGCTTTGGGCGGATTTTTCTAGAAAGGACAAGTTATGGATCAACTGCAGATTAAAGATTTGGAAATTTTTGCCTATCATGGTCTTTTCCCTAGTGAGAAGGAATTGGGGCAGAAGTTTGTTATTTCCGCAAGCTTATCTTATGATATGACCCAGGCGGCAACAGAATTGGATTTGACAGCTTCTGTCCATTACGGAGAATTGTGTCAGCAGTGGACGACTTGGTTTCAGGAAAGCACTGAGGATTTGATTGAAACGGTAGCCTACAAACTAGTTGAACGTACCTTTGAGACTTATCCTCTTGTCCAAGAGATTGAGTTGAAACTAAAAAAACCATGGGCTCCAGTGCATTTACCATTGGATACCTGCTCGGTGACCATTCGCCGTCGCAAACAACGGGCCTTTATCGCTCTGGGAAGCAATATGGGGGATAAGCAAGCAAACTTGGAACAAGCTATTGACAAACTGCGAGCTCGAGGTATCCATATTCTCAAAGAGTCCAGTGTCTTGGCGACAGAGCCTTGGGGTGGTGTGGAACAAGATAGCTTTGCCAATCAGGTGATTGAAGTAGAAACCTGGCTACCAGCACCAGTCTTGTTACAAACATTATTAGCCATTGAGTCAGAAATGGGACGGGTGAGAGAAGTGCATTGGGGGCCTCGCTTGATTGATTTGGACTTGCTCTTTGTGGAGGACCAAGTCATCTATACAGACGAGCTCATCTTGCCTCATCCTTATATAGCAGAACGCCTCTTTGTTCTTGAGCCGTTAGTGGAAATAGCTCCCCATTTTATTCATCCAATCCTAAAGCAACCAATTCGTTACTTGGTTGACCAGTTGGAGCAAGGAAATGCCTAAGCTTTCCGAGACCTATAGCAAGTGGAAGAGTATCGGGGAGGGACTACTTGCTATTGTTTTAGGGCTTCTCTTGATCCGATTTGGACAAGTTATTCCGCGAATGGGGTACCAGTTGCTGATGGGCTACTTTTCCTTGTCAGCAGTTTGGCACTTGTTGACTCGCTGGTTTCAAGATAAAAAACGTCGGGAAAATATCTTTGTAACCTTGGGCAAGCTGGTGGTTGCGGCTCTGGTGTTTGACTCTATCATCTTGCAAGACCTTGCCCTCTATCTCTTGGTCTTTATCATTGCGAGCTATCAGCTGTTTACGGGCATCATTAGTCTTGTGACATGGTCTCTCTATCGAAAAAATGCTATTCATCCTCGGCTCCATCATCTCTTCGATGCTGTATGGATGATAGGATTCGGTCTTTATAGCATCTCTCCGTTTCACGATGCAGCGAATTTTGAATTGTTCTTGCTTGGATTTTACTTGCTCATGCTAGGAGCCAGTAGCCTCCGGGACGGTTTCTTTTTTGAAAGGATAGAAAACAATCCCAAGCTGAAACGACGAATGCGAATGACTCTGCCAATCTTTGTGACAGCGCTGATCCCTATCAGCACCTTGCGCAAACTAAATGAGTGGCTGGCAAATCATGAAAGTCAAGAAGGAGAAGTTCATTCAGAAAGAAAAAACGATCAAACAGTTGATCTGGAAATTTTTGTCCATACCTCAGAAACCTCTTTCTTCCTTGCTATGGGACATGTGGATATTTGTTATCAAGGGATAGTTATTTCCTATGGTTCCTATGATCCCCACTCGGAGCGTTTATTTGGCATGGTCGGAGACGGTGTTCTGTTTAAGGCCAATCGGGAAAAATACATTGAACTCTGCAAGAGGGAAAGTCAGAAGACCTTGTTTGCTTACGGTCTGAGTTTGACGGACCAACAGAAAACAGCTATCCAAGCTCGTTTATCGGAGATAGAAGACCTGTTAATTCCTTGGGAACCAAGCTCGCAGTTGATGAAAAGAAGAGAGGGAGAGGTAAAGCACACCTACTCTTACCAACTAAAAGAGGAAGCAGATGCGACCCTCTATAAATTCAGCTCATCTGAGTTTAAGACCTACTTTGTTCTCAGTACCAATTGTGTTTTGCTGGCAGACTCTATCGTGGGAAAAGCTGGAACTGATATATTGAGTCCTCAAGGTTTCATTGTGCCAGGGACTTATCAGGATTACCTTGATTTAGAGTACACAAAACCCAATGGTCTAGTTGTTAGTCGCTCCATTTATTAGAAAAAGAAAACTCTAGTTCCTCAGCAGTTTACGCCAAGAAGCTAGAGTTTTTAAAATAGGTCATTTTCTTCAGGAAGGAGGATAGTTTCTTTACCATTCATGTCTAAAACAAGGACCCTAGGAGGGTAAAGGGGATCGAAAGGATGATTGAAATCAAAATCGATGCTAGTCGGAAGGTTTTGACTAGAGAAATGGAAGGTAATGGTCCCCGTATTGTTGAGCAGTTGAAACTCAAGTTCTTCTTCTAATTCAAAGACATTTTTCAAAAAATGATCGATAATGAACCATAAAGAGTCGATAACATCGTCGGGTAGACTGGTCACAACACCAAAACTGGCGGAACGTCTCTGTGTATTTGTAAAAGCCATGTTTCCTTCCTCCTTTTATTTTTCTTATCATACAGTAAAAAAGCTGAAAAATCAAGGAATTCTGCTTGTTTTTTCAAAATGGGAATAAACTGTGAAATTTTTTCAAAGTTTCTCTAAAAAATACTTGAAAGTGTTTACAATAAGTGATAAAATGGAGTAAGCAGATGCGTGAAAGCGAAATTTTCAATATAGAAAGGAAACGGAATGAACACAGATGATACAGTAACGATTTATGACGTTGCCCGTGAAGCAGGAGTTTCAATGGCAACAGTTAGCCGTGTCGTTAATGGCAACAAGAATGTTAAAGAGAACACTCGAAAAAAAGTCCTCGAAGTGATTGAACGCTTGGACTATCGTCCAAATGCGGTCGCTCGTGGTTTGGCTAGTAAGAAAACAACGACAGTCGGAGTTGTGATTCCTAACATTACCAATGGTTATTTCTCAACGCTTGCTAAGGGGATTGACGACATTGCTGAAATGTACAAGTATAACATTGTCCTTGCAAATAGTGATGAGGATGATGAAAAGGAAGTTTCAGTGGTTAACACTCTCTTTTCAAAACAAGTCGATGGGATTATCTTTATGGGCTATCACTTGACTGAAAAGATTCGTTCAGAGTTTTCTCGTTCACGGACACCGGTTGTTCTTGCTGGTACTGTGGATGTCGAACACCAACTTCCAAGTGTCAATATCGACTACAAACAAGCAACGATTGATGCTGTGAGTTACCTTCTCAAAGAAAATGAGAAAATTGCTTTTGTGAGTGGACCACTCGTCGATGATATCAATGGCAAGGTTCGTTTGATCGGTTACAAGGAAGCCTTGAAAAAAGCAGGACATTCTTATAGCGAGGGATTGGTCTTTGAATCAAAATACAGCTATGACGATGGTTATGCCTTGGCAGAACGCTTGATTTCATCACAAGCTACAGCCGCAGTTGTAACAGGTGATGAATTGGCAGCAGGTGTGTTGAATGGTTTGGCTGACCATGGCGTATCTGTGCCGGAAGAGTTTGAAATCATTACGACAGATGACTCTCAGATTGCACGATTCACTCGTCCAAACTTGACGACAGTTGCCCAACCTCTTTATGATCTAGGT
This sequence comes from Streptococcus jiangnanensis, assembly GCF_040888325.1. Classification (GTDB taxonomy): domain Bacteria; phylum Bacillota; class Bacilli; order Lactobacillales; family Streptococcaceae; genus Streptococcus; species Streptococcus jiangnanensis. The sequence continues at coordinate 23,925 of NZ_JBFNFF010000004.1, forward strand.
GCTATCAGCATGCGTATGTTGACTAAGATTATGCATAAGGAAGAGTTGGAAGAACGTGAAGTTCTCTTGCCTCATGGTTTGACAGAACGTCGCTCTACACGAAAACGTAAATAGAAAAAATCAGGGAATCGCGAAGATTTCCTGATTTTGCGTTCTAGAGAAGAGGTTTATCCTTCCATATAGTCTTTCAAAGCCTGTCCTTTTAGTCCAGCATTAAGGGCAATTAATAATTTGAGGCGCGCTTTTTGAGCGTTGAGTTCTTTGACAAAGAAAACACCAGCTTGTTGCAACTGTACCCCTCCACCTTGGTAGGCGTAGACAGGTTCAGCAATGCCATTAAAGCATCGTGAGACCAAGGCGACTGGAATCCCTTTTTGGAGGAGATTTTCCAGCTTTTGAGCTGTTTCTTTGGGAATATTGCCTGCTCCAAAGGCCTGAATGACTAAGCCATCCAGCTGTTCCAAGTCTAACATATCAATTAGCTCGTCTGTCATACCTACATAGGCTGAGATGATGGGAACCAGACCTTGAATATGCTCAAGATCAAACCGGACACGAGGTTCAGCCGTTTTGAAGTAGAGGATTTCTTGCTTCATGATGAGGCCAAGTGGTCCATGTGTTGGGGTTTGAAAGGTGCTGACATTGGTCGTATGAGTTTTGGTAACATACTTGGCTGCGTGGATCTCGTCGTTCATGACGACCAGCACACCCTTGTCGGCTGCTTTGTCATCGCTGGCAACTCGCAAAGCGCTCAGATAGTTATAAACACCATCGCTACCAAGTTCGTTTGAACTACGCATGGCCCCTGTTAGAACGATGGGGATGGGCGGGATTTTCATGGTATCAAGGAAGTAAGCTGTTTCTTCTAAGGTATCTGTACCATGTGTGATGACAACTCCATCGTAGTTATCAGCTTCCTCTTTAATCTTATGATAGAGTGCAAGCATATGCTTGGGTTTGATATGAGGGCTTGGAAGATTAAAAAAGTCTAGGGCATGAACCTCAATCCCTTCAAGAGGATTGGACACATGGTTCATGGGATTGTCCTGACTAGTTACAACGGCACCAGTGGCGTCTGCTTGCATGGAAATAGTCCCACCTGTATGTAAAACAAGGATTTTCTTAGGCATGATTTAGTCACTCTTTCTGAAATGTGGTATAATCATTGTAACACAAAAGGGGAGAATGGGACAGGATGGAAGTCAAGGCTGTTTTTTTTGATATCGATGGAACGCTAGTCAACGATCGCAAGAGTGTTTTGAAATCCACTAAGGACGCGATTAAGATTGTCAAAGAGCAAGGAGTGCTTGTTGGAGTAGCGACAGGACGAGGGCCGTTTTTTGTCAAGGAATTGATGGAAGACTTAGACCTAGACTTTGCGGTGACCTACAATGGCCAATACATTTTTAATAAAGAAAAGGTGCTCTTTGCGAGTCCGATTGCTAAGTCAAGCCTGCGTCAACTGATTGCTTACGCTAAAAAGGAGCGTAAAGAAATCGCTCTTGGAACCGAGCATGCCGTTGTTGGTTCGAAAATTATGTCATTTGGTCTCGGGTCCTTTTCTCAACTGGTTAGTCGTTTTATTCCGACTGTGCTGACAAGAACTGTTAGTCGCTCTTTTAATCGGATGGTCAGCAAGGCAGTTCCTCAAAAGGAAGACGACTTGCTTAACTTGATTAATCAACCCATTTATCAAGTTTTGATGCTGATGACGCCAGAAGAATCTGAGAAGGTAGCAAGTGATTTTGACGACTTGAAATTAACTCGAAGCAATCCTTTTGCAGCAGATATCATTAACCAAGGAAATTCCAAACTAGAAGGCATTCGCCGAGTCGGGAAAGAATATGGTTTTGATCTCAACCAAGTCATGGCCTTTGGTGATTCAGACAACGATCTGGAAATGTTGGCGGGCGTTGGTATGTCGGTTGCTATGGGAAATGGCAGTAGCAGTGTCAAAGAAGTTGCCAAGCATATTACGGCAAGTAATCAACAAGATGGTATCCACAAGGCGCTCGAGCACTTTGGTGTTTTGGCTTCAGAAAAAGTGTTTGTCAGTCGAGACTACCACTTTAATAAGGTCAAGACCTTCCACCACATGATGGATGAACGAACTCAAGAAGAGCCACAGGCATGGGATGTTGAAGGTGCAACCCACCGCGCAGACTTTAAAATTGAAGAATTAGTAGAGTTTGTTCGCGCAGCAAGTTCTTCGGAGGAAGAATTCCAAGACTCCCTTGCAAGCATGCATGAGGCACTTGATAAAGCGGCAGAGAAAGTGGCGAAAAAGACACCTGCTAAGCAAAACTTGGTCGGTCAAGTGGATGCTTTGATTGACACACTGTATTTTACATACGGTAGTTTTGTTTTGATGGGAGTAGACCCAGAACGCATTTTTGATATTGTCCATGAAGCGAATATGGGGAAGGTTTTCCCTGATGGAAAAGCTCATTTTGACCCAGTTACACACAAGATTTTAAAGCCAGATGACTGGGAAGAAAAATATGCTCCAGAACCTGCCATCCGACAGGAACTACAACGTCAGTTTAAAGCTTATGAGCGACATAAAGAAAGAAAAAAATAGAAACAAAAAGGAGCCAGAGGCTCCCTTTTTTAATGATTACAATGTTTTTTCACTTTCTCTCACGACCAGCAAATCGACTTTTGCATGGCGGAGAATGTACTCAGATGAAGAGCCAACCAAGAGGCGTTCAAAGGCATTGAGCCCTGTTGCACCAACGAGAATCAGGTCAACATTTTCTGCGTCTGGAATAGTACGAGCAAGGAGGGTTTTTGGATTTCCCATTTCGATGACGATGTGAATATCGGTTACGCCAGCATCTCTTGCGCGCTTTTCGTACTCCTTCATCAGACTTTCAGCGTCGACTTGGAGTTCTTCGTAAACTTCAGCATCAAAGGTAGACACGCTTTGAAGAGCGCGTGTGTCAATAACATGGGCAATGGTGAGCTTGGATTCGTTGCGTAGAGCAGTGTAAACACCTTTAACGAAAGCCAAGTCCGCTTCTTTAGAACCATCAATTGCGACCATAACATTTTGGTAACGTTGTGCCATAATGAAACCTCCTGAAATTTTCTTACTGTTATTGTAACCCTTTTCACTAAAGAAGTAAAGTAAAAATCATATTTAAATAAATATTATCGGAGATTCGATTTGGTGGAGATATGTTACAATAAAAGAAAACGAGCTAGTAGGAAACACAGTAAAGGGGATGAGAAAGTATGAAAGGAACTGTTCAAGCTTCTAAAAAAATAAGTTTTCTTTATCATGGAATTATCCTTTCGTCGCTTGTAGGAGAAGTAGTGATGCTTTGGCAACTGGAGAGAGTCGTGTCCGTTCTCTATCCAGGTTTTATTGGATTTCTTCTCTTTCACCTAGTCTACGACATCATTTTATTTGTGATTGCAAAGAGAAGTGGTCGCTTGGACTATTTGGTCACGTGGGGCCTCTTTCTCATGTTTAATCTTTTGTATGACTCTTTTATAGCGCTGATCTTTCTAGGTTTGTCTTTTGGTATGTGAGAAAATACTTCTGTATTCTAGTTGTTTAGACGGTGAGAACCTAGTCGTTGTGATTTTTTTTCTTTGCTTGCTCATTTCAGGAAACTTGTCGCAATCCCTTTCTAGTGGTATAATGTTACTATCTCGATGAATTGAGGAAACAAGATGAAAGAATATAATAAGTCTAGTAAGTTAGAGCATGTTGCTTATGATATCCGTGGCCCTGTTTTGGAAGAAGCTATGCGGATGCGAGCAAACGGAGAAAAGATTTTACGTCTGAATACAGGAAATCCAGCAGAATTTGGCTTTACAGCGCCAGATGAGGTCATTCATGACTTGATTATGAATGCGCGTGATAGTGAAGGGTACTCTGATTCCAAGGGTATTTTTTCAGCGCGTAAGGCTATCATGCAGTATTGCCAACTGAAGAAATTCCCTAATGTGGACATTGATGATATCTACCTTGGAAATGGTGTCAGTGAGCTGATTGTTATGTCCATGCAAGGGCTTTTGGATAATGGCGATGAGGTCTTGGTGCCTATGCCAGACTATCCTCTCTGGACAGCCGCGGTCAGCCTAGCTGGGGGAAATGCCGTTCACTATATCTGTGATGAGGCTGCAGAATGGTACCCAGATATTGACGATATTAAGTCAAAAATTACTTCCAATACCAAGGCAATCGTCCTTATCAATCCGAACAACCCAACTGGAGCCCTTTATCCTAAGGAACTCTTGTTGGAGATTATTGAGATTGCTCGTCAAAACGATTTGATTATCTTTGCGGATGAGATTTATGACCGCATGGTGATGGATGGGCATGTGCATACGCCTGTGGCGAGCTTGGCACCTGATGTTTTCTGTGTCAGCATGAATGGTCTGTCAAAATCTCACCGTATCGCTGGTTTTCGTGTAGGCTGGATGGTCTTGTCTGGTCCTAAGCACCATGTCAAGGGTTATATCGAAGGGCTCAATATGCTGTCAAATATGCGCCTTTGCTCCAACGTTTTGGCCCAGCAAGTCGTACAAACATCACTAGGTGGGCACCAGTCAGTGGATGAATTGCTCCTCCCTGGTGGACGGATTTACGAGCAAAGAAACTTTATCTATAATGCCATTCAAGATATTCCAGGTTTATCTGCAGTCAAGCCTAAGGCGGGTCTTTATATCTTCCCTAAAATTGACCGTAATATGTACCGCATTGATGATGATGAACAGTTCGTTCTTGATTTCTTGAAGCAGGAAAAGGTTCTCTTGGTTCATGGTCGTGGTTTTAACTGGAAGGAACCAGACCATTTCCGTATCGTTTACCTTCCTCGTGTGGACGAATTAGCGCAAATCCAAGAAAAGATGACACGTTTCTTGAGTCAGTATCGTAGATAAGGCTTTCATAGGGAAAAGCAGGAAACATTTCCTTAGAGCTATTGACAAATAGGTCAGAATCAGATAGAATAGTAAAGTATGTTTAGTAACTGATCACTTTATAGCCGGCTAAACGAATACAAAATCTATGAGGAGGTATTCATCGTGAAACGTACTTATCAACCAAGTAAACTTCGTCGTGCGCGCAAACACGGATTCCGTAACCGTATGTCAACTAAAAACGGTCGTCGCGTATTGGCAGCTCGTCGTCGTAAAGGACGCAAAGTTTTGGCTGCATAATCCAAACGAATTCAACAAAGAAGTCAGTAGGAACTCGAGTCTACTGACTTTTCTTTTTATCTTAAAGGGTGCATTGTCCTTGAAATCGGTCATTTCAGATGAAATTCATGGAGGGCTCGTTTAAAAGGTCACATACAAAAAACTCAAAACCAGATATAAGTTACTGATTTTGAGTTTTTGTTTATTCTTTTAAGTGATAAGAGTAGCTAGCGATAACGACGTCTTCATGCCATCTGAGAGCGTATTTTAGTTTGAGGCTCATTTGATTGTGCAGGATATTTTGCCAAGGCTTGTTAGGGATAAACTGTGGGACAAGGACTGTAACAGTGTAGTTTTTTTGCTTAGCTTCTTGGGCGATTCGTTTGACATACTTAACGCTAGGGGTGATGATGTCGCGGTAGCTAGTATTGATATTCTTCAGAGTGATATTTGGGAAGTAATCGGCAAATTCCTGAAGAATTTCTTGGTCTTTTTCGGCCGTTTCTTTAGTAGAAATGTGCATGGCCAACACTTCGTCACCGATACTTTGAGCGTAGTTAATGGCTCCAACACTTACTCGAGTAACATTTCCTACTAGGACAAGGACAAGATTGCCGTCGTAAGTGCGCTTTTCAATTCCTTCGTAGAGTCGTAGTTGTTTTGCCACTTTTTGGTAATGGCTGTGAATGGACAAAAAGAGGAAAGTTAGAACTAGGATAATTGGGAAGAATGGCCAGATATCACCCAGTCTGAAGAGGAGTAAAATGAGGACAATAGCATAACAAATGATGGCCCCAAGGATATTAGCAAAGGCAGGTTTTAAGAAATTTGCTTCTTTTTCCTTTTTCCAATGACGAATCATCCCAGTCTGAGAAAGGGCAAAGGGAACGAAGACCCCGATAGTATAAAGAGGAATCAAGCGTTCAGTATTCCCGTTAAAAATGAGAAGAAGGATCATAGCTCCAAAAGCCAGAGTTAAGATACCGTTGGAGTAGCCAAGGCGATCCCCTTTTTCCATAAAGAGATGGGGCATGTACTTGTTTTTAGCCATATTGTAGGCCAACATAGGGAAGGCTGAAAAGCCAGTATTTGCAGCTACAGCTAGAATCAAGGCTGTTGAGAACTGGAAGAGATAGTAGCTAGCATGACCAAAGAATGAATCACCAAGAATGCCCTTGGCCATTTGCGAGAGGATGGTTTCTCCATTTTGAGGTGTGATGCCCATCCAGTAGTTTAGGAAGGTGATGCCTGCAAAAAGAAAACCTAAAATCAAGGACATGATGGTCAAGGTCTGAGCAGCATTCTTTTCTTTCGGAGTTTTGAAAAATGGTACCGCATTTGAAATAGCCTCAACCCCTGTCAGAGAGGCAGAGCCACTGGTAAAGGCTCTCAATAGGAGAACGATGGAAAGGCTCGGAACGGTTTGCCCAATGGTTGAAGTCGCCTGATAGTTTAGGGAACCTGTAAATAGTTGAAAGAACCCATAAAGCAAGAGAAAGACGGTACTGAAGATAAAGAGGTAGACGGGAATCATCAGAGAGCTGGCAGATTCTTTCAATCCTCTTAAATTCAAGAGCATGAGCAGGCAGACTAGGAAAATAGAGATATGAAGATTATAGGGATGGAGGGCAGGGATGGCTGCAGTAATAGCATCAGCTCCAGAAGCAACGGATACGGCTACTGTCAGCATATAGTCAACAAGGAGGCTGCCCCCTGCAATCAAGCCTAGTTCAGAGGAGAGATTTTCCCGAGTGACCATATAAGCCCCACCACCTTGAGGATAGGCGTGGATGATTTGACGATAGGAAATGGTCAAACTAGCGAGGAGTAAGAGAACAAAAATACCGATAGGGAGGCTCCACCAAATAGCGAGAGGAGAGAGACTGACTAAAACGAGAATGACTTGTTCAGGTCCATAGGCAATAGAAGACAGGGCATCACTGGATAACATTGCAAGTGCCTGCATTTTTCCAAGTAATCCCCCTTCACCATCTGTGAGAGACTTGAGTGGTCGACCGATAAAGGTATATTTTAATTTTCTAAACATTTTCTTTTCCTTTGATGAAAATTTCAATAAGTGTTATTATACTGCTTTGAAAAAAGGCAGTCAAGGGAGAATGATCGGTATTAGAATATTTTTACAAGCCGGGGGATGCTATTTTTGGTATAATAGATGGAAGAAAATGAGGTTAGAAGAGATGATTTTTGATACGCACACACATTTAAATGTAGAAGAATTTGCAGGACGTGAGGCAGAAGAAATCGCCTTGGCTGCTGAGATGGGTGTGACACAGATGAATATTGTTGGTTTTGATAAGCCAACCATTGAGCGAGCCCTAGAGTTGGCAGATGAGTATGAGCAACTCTACGCAACTATTGGCTGGCATCCGACGGAAGCAGGGACTTACACAGATGAGGTCGAAGCTTACTTGCTTGAAAAGCTAAAACATCCCAAGGTTGTTGCCTTGGGGGAGATTGGTCTGGACTATCACTGGATGACAGCACCTAAGGAAGTACAGGAGCAGGTTTTTCGTCGTCAGATTCAGCTGTCTAAGGACTTGAATTTGCCCTTTGTGGTCCACACTCGTGATGCGCTAGAAGATACTTATGAGATTATCAAGAGCGAGGGCGTTGGTCCTCGTGGTGGAATTATGCATTCATTTTCAGGCTCTTTGGAGTGGGCTGAGAAGTTTGTCGAGCTTGGCATGATTATTTCTTTCTCAGGTGTAGTGACCTTTAAGAAAGCGACGGATATTCAAGAGGCTGCTAGGGAACTTCCTTTGGATAAAATCCTCGTTGAGACAGATGCCCCTTACCTAGCTCCTGTTCCTAAACGTGGCCGTGAAAACAAAACAGCCTATACTCGCTATGTGGTGGACTTTATCGCCGACTTGCGTGGGATGACGACAGAAGAATTAGCTGCTGTGACAAGTGCCAATGCCGAGCGTATTTTTGGATTGGAAAAACAATCATGAAAGAGAAAATTTCCCAAGTCATCGTGGTCGAAGGACGGGATGATACAGCCAATCTCAAACGTTACTTTGATGTAGAGACCTATGAAACACGAGGTTCCGCAATAAATGACCAGGATATAGAGCGGATTCAGCGCCTGCATGAATTGCATGGAGTCATTGTCTTTACAGATCCAGATTTTAATGGGGAACGCATTCGACGCATGATTATGACGGACATTCCAACAGTGCAGCATGCCTTTCTCAAGCGAGATGAGGCTGTTCCCAAATCCAAGTCCAAGGGGCGTTCTCTGGGAATTGAACACGCCAGCTATGAAGATCTAAAAACAGCGCTGGCTTATGTGACAGAGCAATTTGAAAACGAGAACGAGTTTGACATCAGTCGTGGTGACTTGATTCGCCTAGGTTTCCTAGCGGGAGCAGACAGCCGTAGGCGCCGAGAGTATCTAGGCGAACAGCTCCGCATCGGTTATTCCAATGGGAAACAGCTGCTCAAGCGGTTGGAGTTGTTTGGAGTAACTTTGGCAGAAGTGGAAGAGGTTATGGAAAGTTATGAGAAAGACTCTAAAGTGTAGAGAATTATGTTAAAATGAAGGTAGTGTATTTAAGTTAATAGGAGGCTGTATGAAAAATAAGGATGGTAAATTATTGTTGAGTTTTGCTGCAGTCGGAGTTGTGATTGTTGGTATTATTTTATATATGAATAATCTTTTTGATTGTAAGAATTTAATTCTTAATAGTTTATCCCAAGGAGAAGTATTAGCGGGCATAGTTATTGCGTTGCCGACATTAGTTACTTGGAATCAAGCTATTGAACAAAGTAAAGAAAATAAGAAAAATACTGTGTCTGATAATGTTAGAGACACTGTGAAGTATTATGATAAGCAACTTACAGAACTTGTTGCAGATATTAGTAAGACCAAAGAGTTACCCTTTTATAAGGCGGGAAAAATTGAATATATCATTGATACGTATAATAAATTATTAAAGGAATGGAATGAGATATTAAAATTAGATATTTCTCTTGACTTTGTTCAAGTATTGTCTACAATTTGTTCAATAAAATATCCAAAAGGAATAGAGAATCCTGGGAATGAGTTGGCGGAGAACTGGAAATATAATTTGAGCACAGCACTGAAACCAGTTATGAGAGAAATAATATCTTTGAAAAAGGAAGAAATATTTGGTTCCAAGGAAGTTAAATATTTCAGTTATGTTGAATTTGGTGTTACTGGATATGAGATTGAAAAAGTAAAGTTTAAAGACAAAAGCTTTGTAGAGTGTACTTTTTCTGCTGATTTTTTTGCTTCAAATTCATTTGAAGCATGTGAATTTATCAACTGTAGTATCAGTACTGGTGAGTTATCTGAACAAAAAGTGAAAGAATTACTAAGTGATAGTAATACGATTATAGGAACATTTAAAGACTCTAATGAGGATGATTTTGCTGAGCAATTTTATTCTACATCTGTTTCAGAATATGGAACTGTATTTGATGCCCGAGAAGGGATTATAGCTGATAACTATATTTTAGGAAACAAGTTTTTTGAAATTGATTCTAAGTCAGAAAATAGGGAAGAAATTTATAAGGATATTATTAATGGGTTGGTATCGTACGGCATAGGAGTTGATGAAAAAAGAAATAACAAAAAAATAAGTATCAGTAAAAATTATATAACGGAGGAAAACAAATCCAGCTATATTGCTGGAAGTTTATTCTCTGGTTGGAATAGTCTATTTTCAGAGAAAATACAAAAGTCTAATAATTTCAAATATTATATATTTTGTATAAAGAATGAAAATGTTTATAATACAATAGTTTTTGAAAATGATAGCTTTACTAGATTTTTAAAGAAAAAGAATATAGATAAGGCAGGAAAGTATAATTTTTATTTTACTGGTTTTAATAGTAATGTGGAAAAAGAGTAGATAAATGAGAATTGCAGATTATAGCGTGACCAAGGCAGTGCTGGAGCGTCACGGTTTTACCTTTAAAAAATCCTTTGGGCAAAATTTCCTGACGGATACCAATATTCTTCAAAAAATCGTGGATACAGCTGAGATTGATGATCAGGTTAATGTCATTGAAATCGGTCCAGGAATTGGTGCCTTGACAGAATTTTTGGCTGAGCGTGCGGCAGAGGTCATGGCTTTTGAGATTGACCACCGTTTGGTACCGATTTTAGCGGATACCCTGCGTGATTTTGATAATGTGACCGTAGTCAACGAGGACATTCTCAAAGTTGACTTGGCGCAGCATATCCAGAATTTCAAAAATCCAGACCTGCCCATTAAGGTGGTAGCCAACTTGCCTTACTACATTACGACGCCTATTCTCATGCACTTGATTGAAAGTGGCATTCCTTTTAGTGAGTTTGTCGTTATGATGCAAAAAGAAGTGGCAGATCGTATCTCCGCTCAACCCAATACCAAGGCTTACGGTAGTTTGTCGATTGCTGTCCAGTATTACATGACAGCCAAGGTTGCCTTTATCGTGCCTCGTACGGTCTTTGTGCCAGCCCCAAACGTGGACTCGGCTATCCTGAAAATGGTACGCCGTCCAGAACCAGCCGTAGCAGTGAAAGATGAACAATTTTTCTTTAAAGTTTCCAAGGCTAGTTTCACTCATCGTCGCAAGACCTTGTGGAACAACTTAACAGGCTACTTTGGCAAGACTGATGAAGTCAAGGAAAAGTTGACCAAGGCTTTGGATCAGGCAGGCTTGTCTCCATCTGTGCGTGGGGAAGCACTTAGCTTGGAAGAATTTGCCAGTCTGGCAGATGCGCTTAAAGGACAAGGACTCTAAGATGCAGGGACAAATTATTAAAGCCTTGGCAGGATTCTACTATGTAGAGAGTGGTGGTCAAGTTTACCAGACACGTGCGCGTGGGAATTTCCGTAAAAAAGGGCACACGCCCTATGTTGGGGATTGGGTAGACTTTTCTGCCGAGGAAAATTCTGAAGGTTATATCCTTAAGATTCATGAACGGAAAAACAGTCTGGTCCGTCCTCCTATTGTCAATATTGACCAAGCCGTGGTGATCATGTCCGTCAAGGAACCTGATTTTAATAGCAATTTGCTGGATCGGTTCTTGGTTCTTCTGGAACACAAGGGTATCCATCCTATCGTTTATATTTCTAAAATGGACTTGCTGGAAGATAGAAGAGAACTGGATTTTTACCAGCAGACATACGGTGACATCGGCTATGACTTTGTGACCAGTAAAGAGGAACTCCTGCCTTTGTTGACAGGCAAAGTGACGGTCTTTATGGGGCAGACAGGTGTTGGAAAATCAACCCTCCTCAATAAAATCGCACCGGACCTCAATCTTGAAACAGGAGAGATCTCAGACAGTCTGGGTCGCGGTCGTCATACCACTCGAGCTGTTAGTTTTTACAACCTCAATGGGGGTAAAATCGCGGACACACCAGGCTTTTCATCACTGGATTATGAAGTGTCAACGGCTGAAGACCTCAATCAGGCTTTTCCAGAGATTGCCAGTGTCAGTCGAGACTGTAAATTCCGTACTTGTACCCATACCCATGAACCGTCCTGTGCGGTTAAGCCGGCTGTCGAAGAGGGCATCATTGCATCCTTCCGTTTTGACAACTACCTGCAATTTCTCAGTGAAATTGAAAATCGCAGAGAAACCTATAAAAAAGTCAGCAAAAAAATTCCAAAATAAGGAGAAACCTATGTCTCAATACAAGATTGCTCCGTCAATTCTGGCAGCAGATTATGCCAACTTTGAACGTGAAATCAGACGCCTAGAAGCAACTGGTGCAGAATATGCCCATATCGATATTATGGATGGTCATTTTGTACCACAAATCAGCTTTGGTGCAGGTGTGGTCGAAGCTCTTCGTCCTCATAGTAAGATGGTCTTTGACTGCCACTTGATGGTAGCTAATCCAGAGCATCATTTAGAGGATTTTGCGCGTGCAGGTGCGGATATCATCAGCATCCATGTGGAAGCAACACCTCATATCCATGGTGCTCTTCAAAAGATTCGTTCTCTAGGTGTCAAACCTTCGGTTGTTATCAATCCTGGGACACCTGTCGAGGCGATCAAACACGTACTTCACCTAGTTGACCAAGTCTTGGTCATGACAGTGAATCCTGGATTTGGAGGACAAGCCTTTCTGCCTGAAACCATGGACAAGATTGGTGAGTTGGTTGCCCTTCGTGAGGAAAAAGGTTTGAACTTTGAAATTGAAGTCGATGGCGGTATTGATGACCAGACCATTGCTCAGGCCAAAGAAGCTGGAGCTACAGTCTTTGTAGCAGGTTCCTATGTCTTTAAGGGAGATGTCAATGAGCGAGTACAAACTCTCAGAAAACAACTGGACTAGGGTTGCCGTTTTTGCAGGCGGAGACCACGGTCACTACCGGACGGATTTTGATTGCTTTGTCGGTGTGGATCGCGGTTCGCTCTGGGTCTTGGAAGAAGATCTGCCTCTCACTCTAGCAATTGGGGATTTTGATTCGGTGACTGCAGACGAACGCCAGTTGATTCAAAAACGTGCCCAACATTTTGTTCAAGCTCAGCCAGAAAAGGATGATACGGATCTGGAATTGGCTCTCTTGACCATCTTTGAGCAAAATCCTCAAGCCCAAGTGACCATTTTTGGGGCTTTGGGTGGTCGTATTGATCATATGCTGGCTAATGTCTTTCTGCCTAGCAATCCCAAGTTGGCACCCTATATGCGCCAGATAGCGATTGAGGATGGGCAAAACTTGATTGCCTATTGTCCAGAAGGGACCAGTCAGCTTCAACCTCGTTCGGACTATGACTATCTTGCTTTTATGCCAGTTCGGGATAGTCAGTTGAGCATTATCGGAGCCAAGTACGAATTGACTGAGGAAAATTTTTTCTTTAAAAAAGTGTACGCTTCTAACGAATATATAGATAGGGAAGTTTCGGTGACTTGCCCTGATGGCTATGTGGTTGTCTTGCATAGCAAGGACAGGAGGTAGGATGGAGACTGTATTATTACTATTATTAATTGCCAACCTAGCTGGGCTCTTTCTCATTTGGCAAAGGCAGGATAAGCAAGACAAGTACCTAGCCAAGAGCTTGGAGGATCAGGCAGACAATCTTTCAGACCAACTGGATTACCGCTTTGAACAAGCCAGACAAGCCAGCCAGTTAGACCAAAAAGATTTGGAAGTGGCTGTCAGCGACCGTTTGCAGGAAGTGCGAATGGAGTTGCACCAAGGCCTGACGCAAGTTAGACAGGAGATGAACGAGAATCTCCTTCAAACCAGAGATAAGACCGACCAACGCCTTCAAGCCCTGCAAGAATCAAATGAGCAACGTTTGGAACAAATGCGCCAGACGGTCGAGGAAAAACTGGAAAAGACATTACAGACACGCTTGCAGGCTTCCTTCGAGACAGTTTCCAAGCAACTAGAGTCGGTCAATCGTGGCCTTGGAGAGATGCAGACAGTTGCCCGTGATGTTGGTACTCTCAACAAGGTTCTCTCTGGGACCAAGACGCGAGGGATTCTGGGAGAATTGCAACTGGGGCAAATCATTGAAGACATCATGACACCTGCCCAGTATGAACGAGAATACGCAACAGTTGAGAACTCCAGCGAGCGAGTAGAGTATGCCATCAAGTTACCTGGACAGGGCGACCAGGAATATGTCTATTTGCCGATTGACTCCAAGTTTCCACTGGCGGATTACTACCGCTTGGAAGAAGCCTATGAAGCAGGCGATAAGGACGAGATTGAACGCTGTCGCAAGTCACTCCTAGCTAGCGTCAAGCGCTTTGCCAAGGATATTAAGAGCAAGTACATAGCGCCACCTCAAACGACCAATTTTGGAGTCTTGTTTGTTCCGACAGAAGGACTTTACTCAGAGATTGTTCGCAATCCGGTCTTCTTTGATGATTTGAGACGGGAGGAGCAGATTATTGTTGCAGGTCCAAGTACCCTATCAGCCCTGCTTAACTCTCTATCAGTTGGCTTCAAAACTCTCAATATCCAAAAGAGTGCCGACCATATTAGCAAGACTCTTGCCAGCGTTAAGACCGAGTTTGGCAAGTTCGGAGGCATTCTGGTCAAGGCACAAAAGCATCTCCAACACGCCTCTGGCAATATTGATGAATTATTAAACCGTCGTACTACAGCTATCGAGCGGACGCTCCGTCACATTGAGTTATCAGAAGGTGAGCCTGCGCTTGATCTACTCCATTTCCAAGAAGATGAGGAAGAATATGAAGATTAGTCACATGAAAAAAGATGAGCTGTTTGAAGGTTTTTACCTGATTAAGTCAGCTGACCTGAGACAGACACGAGCTGGGAAAAACTACCTAGCCTTTACCTTCCAAGACGATAGCGGCGAGATTGAGGGGAAACTATGGGATGCCCAACCTCATAACGTTGAGGCCTTTACCGCTGGGAAGGTGGTCCACATGCAGGGACGTCGAGAAGTGTACAATAATACTCCTCAAGTCAATCAAATTACTCTCCGCTTGCCTCAGCCTGGGGAACCCAATGATCCAGCTGACTTCAAGGTCAAGTCACCAGTTGATGTCAAGGAAATCCGTGACTACATGTCGCAAATGATTTTCAAGATTGAAAATCCTGTCTGGCAGCGTATCGTTCGTAGTCTCTACACCAAGTATGATAAGGAATTCTACTCCTATCCGGCTGCCAAGACCAACCACCACGCCTTTGAAACGGGTTTGGCCTATCATACAGCAACCATGGTGCGCTTGGCAGATGCTATTAGTGAGATTTATCCTCAGCTCAACAAGAGCCTCCTCTATGCGGGGATTATGCTGCACGACTTGGCTAAGGTTATTGAGTTGACGGGACCAGATCAGACGGAGTATACAGTACGAGGCAATCTCCTTGGCCATATCGCCCTGATCGATAGTGAGATTACCAAGACCGTCATGGAACTGGGCATCGATGATACTAGAGAAGAAGTGGTGCTACTGCGCCATGTCATCCTCAGTCATCATGGCTTGCTGGAGTATGGAAGTCCAGTCCGTCCACGCATTATGGAAGCAGAGATTATCCATATGATTGACAATCTAGATGCCAGCATGATGATGATGTCAACAGCTCTAGCTTTGGTGGACAAAGGAGAGATGACCAATAAAATCTTCGCTATGGACAATCGTTCCTTCTATAAACCAGATTTAGATTAATAATTTAAGAAAAACGAGCATTTTTTACGCAATAATGTTCGTTTTTTTATGTGAATGTGGTATAATGGATAAAATATCAAAATTAAATGGAATGGTAAATAAAAATGAAATTAAGAAGAAGTGATCGGATGGTTGTCATTTCCAACTATTTGATTAATAATCCATACAAACTAACAAGTCTCAATACCTTTGCAGAAAAGTACGAATCTGCTAAATCATCGATTTCAGAGGACATCGTGATTATCAAGCGTGCCTTTGAGGAAATTGAAATCGGCCATATTCAGACTGTGACTGGAGCAGGTGGTGGCGTTATCTTTACACCATCAATCTCGAGTCATGAAGCCAAAGAAATGATTGCAGACTTGCGTGACAAACTTTCAGAAAGTGATCGTATCTTGCCAGGTGGTTATATCTATCTGTCTGATCTGCTCAGTACACCTGCCATTTTGAAAAATATTGGTCGTATCATTGCCAAGAGCTTTATGGACCAAAAAATCGATGCCGTGATGACAGTAGCAACTAAAGGGGTTCCGCTTGCAAATGCAGTTGCCAACGTTCTCAATGTTCCTTTTGTTATCGTGCGTCGTGATTTGAAAATTACCGAAGGCTCAACAGTCAGCGTCAACTATGTATCAGGTTCTAGTGGTGACCGGATTGAGAAAATGTTCCTTTCAAAACGCAGCCTCAAGGCAGGCAGTCGTGTCTTGATCGTAGATGACTTCTTGAAAGGTGGCGGAACTGTCAACGGGATGATTAGTCTCTTGCGTGAGTTTGATTCAGAGTTGGCTGGTGTTGCAGTCTTTGCAGATAATGCTCAAGAAGAACGTGAAAAGCAGTTTGATTACAAATCACTCTTGAAAGTAACCAATATTGATGTCAAGAACCAATCCATCGATGTCGAGATTGGAAATATCTTTGACGAAGACAAATAAGAGATAGAACTAAAGGTTGGAACGCTTGTCCCAGCCTTTCTTTGCAAACAGAATAGAAGGATGCTTATGAAAACACCATTTATCAGCCGTGAAGATTTAGAAACAATTGTTGCAGAGTTCCCGACTCCCTTTCACTTGTATGATGAGAAGGGGATTCGCGAGAAAGCAAGAGCAGTCAACCAAGCTTTTTCTTGGAACAAGGGATTTAAGGAATATTTTGCAGTCAAGGCCACTCCAACCCCAGCCATCTTGAAAATCCTCAAAGAGGAAGGCTGTGGTGTGGACTGTTCCAGTTATGTGGAGCTCCTGATGAGCCATAAACTGGATTTCCCCGGTTCTGAGATCATGTTCTCTTCTAACAACACGCCTGACAAGGAATATGCCTATGCGCGTGAGTTAGGTGCGACCATTAACTTGGATGCCTTTGAAGATATTGAACATTTGGAGCGAGCGGCAGGCATTCCAGAAATTATCTCTTGTCGTTACAATCCTGGAGGCGTTTTTGAGCTAGGAACAGACATCATGGACAATCCTGGGGAGGCCAAGTTTGGGATGACCAAGGACCAGCTTTTTGAAGCCTTTGCCATCTTGAAAGAAAAAGGAGCCAAGACATTTGGGATTCACTCTTTCCTAGCATCCAATACCGTGACTCATCTCTACTACCCAGAGTTGGCGCGTCAGCTTTTTGAATTGGCTGTTGAAATCAAGGAAAAGTTGGGTATTTCGCTAGACTTTATCAATCTTTCCGGCGGTATTGGTGTCAACTATCGTCCTGAGCAGGAGCCAAATGACATTGCTGTGATTGGTGAGGGAGTTCGTAAGGTTTATGAGGAAGTCCTTACGCCAGCAGGTCTTAGTCAGGTTAAGATTTTCACAGAGTTAGGCCGTTTTATGTTAGCCCCTCATGGAGCTCTCGTCACAAGAGTCACTCATAAGAAGAAAACCTATCGTACCTATCTAGGTGTGGATGCTTCAGCAGTCAACCTCATGCGTCCAGCCATGTATGGGGCCTACCACCATATTACCAATCTGACCCATCCAGACGGACCAGTTGAGATGGTAGACGTGGTCGGTTCACTCTGTGAAAACAATGATAAATTTGCAGTGAAGCGCGAGCTACCTCATACAGAGATCGGTGATTTGCTAGTGATTCATGATACAGGTGCACATGGATTCTCCATGGGTTACCAGTACAATGCCAAACTACGCTCGGCAGAAATCCTCTATACCGAAGAAGGAAAAGCCCGCCAAATCCGCCGTGCAGAGCGCCCTGAGGACTATTTCGCAACCTTGTATGGTTTTGATTTTGAATCGGATTAGTAAAAGAAATTGAAAATGAAAGTGAAAAACAGATTGCTTTCTAAAAAATAGACAAAAAACCTTGTTTTTCACCTTACTCGTGATATAATAAAACTATAAAACGGTTTCAAGGAAGGTGACGATATGTCTGAAGAAACAATTGACTATGGACAAGTGACAGGAATGGTGCATTCGACAGAGAGTTTTGGGGCGGTAGATGGCCCTGGGATTCGGTTTATTGTCTTTTTGCAGGGCTGTCACATGCGTTGCCAGTACTGTCATAACCCCGATACATGGGCTATGGAGACCAATAAATCACGCGAACGGACAGTAGACGATGTCTTGACAGAAGCCCTTCGCTACCGTGGTTTCTGGGGAGACAAGGGAGGAATCACTGTCAGTGGTGGAGAGGCCCTCTTACAGATTGATTTCCTAATTGCCCTCTTTACCAAGGCCAAGGAAAAAGGAATCCACTGTACCTTGGATACCTGTGCCCTTCCGTTCCGTAATAAACCACGTTATCTCGAAAAGTTTAATAAACTCATGGCGGTGACAGACTTGGTTCTCCTGGATATCAAGGAAATTAACGAAGAACAGCACAAGATTGTCACAAGCCAAACCAATAAAAACATCTTGGCCTGTGCCCAGTACCTATCAGATATTGGGAAGCCTGTTTGGATTCGCCATGTGCTGGTTCCGGGATTGACAGATAGAGATGACGACTTAATCGAACTCGGTAAATTCGTCAAAACCCTCAAAAATGTTGACAAGTTTGAAATCCTACCTTATCATACGATGGGAGAATTCAAGTGGCGTGAACTTGGGATTCCTTATTCGCTCGAAGGGGTCAAACCTCCAACAGCAGACCGTGTTAAGAATGCCAAGGAGTTGATGGATACAGAAAGTTACCAAGATTACATGAAACGTGTTCATGGATAAAAAAAGAAGCCCGATGGAGACATCGGGCTTTTGTGATGCATAAAAAGCCTAGCCTCTCAGCTAAGCCTTTTTCTTATTTTCTAGAATGTTGTTTACCAGCATTGCGTTTTTTATGTTTCTTATTAGTCATGATCGCAGTTGCTTGGTTTGGAGTGACATCTTTACGTCCGCCTCCAGTTGAAAATGAACTTGCTTTTGGTGGATTTTTGGCAAATTCTTCACGAACTTTTTTGCGGAGTTTTGGACGAACAACATAGTTAACGATGAACTGTTGGAGAATCATCATGAAACCACCGACAACCCAGTAAAGCGTCACACTGGCTGGTGCGAAGAAGGAGAAGAAGACAATCATGAGTGGGCTCATGTAAATCATTTTCTTGAGCTGTTCTCTTTGCATTTCATCTTCTACTCCGTGAAGTGAGAGGAGCGATTGAAGATAGTAAAGGACACCAGCACAGGCAACCAAAATCATACTTGGAGACCCTAGAGGAATTCCTAGGTAGCTTGCTTGAGCAACTCCATCAGTATGTTGGGCAGCAAAGTAGATAGCAGAGAAGAAAGGCATTTGAATGAGGATAGGGAAACATCCTACACCACCGAGCATGCTGATACCATGTTCTTTTTGGGCAGCAAAGAGAGCTTGTTGCGCTTCTAGTTTTTCTTCCTGAGTTGTTGCTTCTTTGAGACGGGTTTGATGTGGTTCAAGCACATGTTTGAGAGCGTTCATCTTTTCAGAGTGAAGTGTCGCCTTCCATGATTGGTAGATACCGAGTGGCAAGATAATCAAACGAACGATAATGGTGACGATAATGATAGCGACCCCGAAGCCTAGACCTTTATCAGTAGCGAAGTACTTGATAGCTTCTCCCATCGGAGCACCCAAGAAATCCCAAACGGGACCAATTGGCTTACCTGTTGCATTATCAATCTGAACGCAACCTGTCAAGACGAGTAGCATAGCCACTCCCATAGCAGAGAGGGCAAAACGTTTAATAGATTTCAATGTTTTCATTCCTTCTTTAAAAATTATACCTTTCTATTCTACTGTTTTTTTGTAAAATATACAATAGTTCTAGAGACCTAATTTGCGACTTTGAAGTCCGAATAGGATGAAAAGTTGCTCATTTGTACATCTAGATAGGTAACTTTTGAAAAAGGTGTCGGACCTTTTCGGATTTCTTGGATAAATTTTGCCATAGTGGCAGAAGAGTCTGCCTGAGCAAGAATTTCCACTGTGCCATCGTCGTTATTCCAGACACGACCAGTTATGCCACCGATTTCAAGAGCTAAAGTAACAACACCCCAACGGAAACCAACACCTTGCACCCTGCCTTGGGCAATCATTCTAACCTTTTGCATACCAAACCCCTTTGATTGTGTTATAATATTTCTATGACTATTATAACCTCAAAAGCCAATTCTGTGGTAAAAAATGCCAAGAAATTACATCAAAAAAAATATCGAAAGTCTGCTTATTTGATTGAGGGCTGGCACTTGTTTGAAGAAGCTGTTCAAGCAGGGGTGACGATTGAAAAGGTCTTTGCCCTAGAAAGTTACCTAGATCAGCTAGCGGCTTTTCCACAAACAGTCTGGGTTTCAGAGGAGATTTTGCTGGATTTGGCAGATACGCAAACTCCTCAAGGGATTGTTGCAGTGATTCAAAAAGAAGAAGTGGGTCTGCCTGATTTTCGTCAGGGCAAGTATCTATTTTTAGAGGATGTTCAAGATCCTGGGAATGTAGGTACCATGATTCGGACTGCGGATGCTGCAGGTTTTACAGGGGTTATTGTCTCAGACAAGTCAGCAGATATCTACAGTCTCAAGACTCTGCGTTCCATGCAAGGAAGTCATTTTCACTTGCCTATCTATCGTATGCCTGTTGCCACCTTTGTAGTAGAGGCAAAAAAGAGCAATTTGCCCTTTCTAGCAACGACCTTATCGAGAGATTCAAAGGATTATCGTGAGCTTTCTTCACTAGAGAACTTTGTTTTAGTCATGGGAAATGAAGGGCAGGGGATTAGTTCTGTCATGGCTGAGAGTGCTGATCAGCTGGTTCATATAGGCATGAAAGGCCGAGCAGAAAGTCTCAACGTGGCAGTTGCAGCAGGCATTTTGATGTTTTATTTCAGCTAATTTATAAAATCTTTGTTATAATCAAGACATATTTATAAAAAAAGGAGAATCAGAATGAATCAAACGATTATTCAAGAACGTTCAGGCCTCAATCAATTTTACGCCAAGGTTTATGCCTTTGTGGGACTTGGGATTGGTCTATCAGCTCTCGTGTCAGCTTTGATGTTGACAGTCTTTCAGTCCCAATTGGTTTACTTTTTAATGCATGGCCGTCTCTGGCTGATGATTGCAACTTTTGCAGAACTTGCTCTGGTCTTTGTTGCAAGTAGCATGGCTGCCAAAAATAGCCCAGCAGCTCTCCCAGTATTTTTAGTTTATTCTGTTTTAAATGGCTTTACGCTCAGTTTTGTCGTAGCCTTCTATACACCTGGGACCGTCTTATCAGCCTTTGTATCCAGTGCTCTTCTTTTCTTTGTCATGGCGGCAATCGGAATTTTCACTAAGAAAGATTTGAGTGGAATGGGCCGAGCTTTGATGGCGGCGCTCGTTGGTCTCATCATTGCCATGGTTGTGAATCTATTTTTAGCCAATAGTTTCTTTGACTACATGATTAGTATTGCCATGGTCTTGGTTTTCTCAGGTTTGATTGCTTGGGACAACCAAAAGATTCGCTATGTTTATGAGCAGTCACGAGGGCAAGTAGCGACAGGTTGGGTCATTTCAATGGCTCTCAGCATCTACCTAGACTTTATCAACCTCTTCCTTAGCATCTTACGTATCTTTGGTCGAAACGATTAATGAATGACAGAGTCAGTGTTCAAAAGAGCACTGACTTTTTCTTATTTACTCTTTTCTTTTCTTGGAAATAGGTGTATAATGCTTTTAACTAATTTTTGAGGAGCTGTTTATGAAGAAAAGTTTTATTCATCAACAAGAAGAAATTTCCTTTGTCAAAAACACTTTTACCCAGTATTTGAAAGATAAGTTAGAAGTTGTTGAAGTTCAAGGTCCTATCTTGAGCAAGGTCGGGGATGGGATGCAGGACAACCTATCAGGTGTCGAAAATCCAGTATCCGTCAAGGTCTTGCAGATTCCAGATGAAACCTATGAAGTCGTTCACTCACTTGCCAAATGGAAACGCCACACCTTAGCCCGTTTTGGTTTCGGTGAAGGTGAAGGTCTGTTTGTTCATATGAAGGCCCTTCGTCCAGACGAAGATTCGCTCGACGCGACCCACTCAGTTTATGTGGACCAGTGGGACTGGGAGAAGGTTATCCCAAATGGTCAACGCAATATCGCCTATCTCAAAGAAACCGTTGAGAAGATTTACAAGGCTATTCGTCTAACAGAGCTAGCCGTAGAAGCTCGCTACGATATCGAATCCATCTTGCCAAAACAAATCACCTTTATCCATACAGAAGAGTTGGTAGAACGCTATCCAGACTTAACACCGAAAGAGCGTGAAAATGCAATCTGTAAAGAGTTCGGTGCTGTCTTCTTGATTGGTATTGGTGGCGAGTTGCCTGACGGAAAACCTCATGACGGACGTGCGCCTGACTACGATGACTGGACTACAGAGTCTGAGAATGGCTACAAAGGGTTAAATGGGGATATTCTAGTTTGGAACGAATCTCTTGGTTGTGCCTTTGAACTTTCATCAATGGGGATTCGGGTAGATGAGGATACCCTTCGTCGCCAAGTGGCTCTTACAGGAGACGAAGATCGTCTGGAGTTGGAATGGCATAAAGCCTTGCTTAACGGCCTTTTCCCACTGACAATCGGTGGAGGTATCGGACAGTCTCGTATGGCCATGTTCCTTCTTCGTAAGAAACACATCGGAGAGGTCCAGACCAGTGTCTGGCCTCAAGAAGTCCGCGATACGTACGAAAATATTTTGTAGAGAATCGAACCGCAAGGTTCGGTTTTCTTTCTCTTTTTGCCCATAATTTGGTATAATAAACGGTATGAAAATCGTATCAGGAATCTACGGAGGGCGTCCCCTCAAGACGCTAGAAGGCAAGACGACGAGGCCGACATCAGATAAGGTGCGTGGAGCTATCTTTAACATGATAGGTCCCTATTTTGAGGGTGGTCGTGTCTTGGATCTCTATGCTGGCAGTGGTGGTTTATCCATCGAGGCAGTCTCGCGTGGGATGTCCCATGCTGTCTTAGTGGAGCGGGATCGAAAGGCACAAGGTATCATCGTTGAAAATATCCAAATGACCAAGGAAGTTTCCAAATTTCAACTCTTAAAGATGGAGGCTGAACGGGCCTTGGAGCAAGTGAATGGTCCCTTTGACCTGGTCTTTTTAGACCCTCCCTATGCCAAGGAGCAAATCGTTGCAGATATCGAGAAAATGGCAGAAAGAACCCTTTTCTCCGAAGAGGTCATGGTTGTCTGTGAAACCGATAAGTCTGTAGAACTTCCAGAAGAAATCGCCTGCTTAGGCATCTGGAAGGAAAAAATATATGGGATTAGTAAGGTGACAGTTTATGTCAGATAAAATTGGATTATTTACAGGTTCATTTGATCCGATGACAAATGGACATCTGGATATGATTGAACGTGCCAGCAAACTCTTTGATAAGCTCTATGTCGGGGTGTTCTACAATCCCCACAAACAAGGCTTTCTCCCTGTTGACAATCGCAAACGAGCAGTTGAAAAAGCGGTGGCGCATTTAGATAATGTAGAGGTGCTGGCTTCTCATGACCAACTAGTCGTCGATGTTGCAAGAAGACTGGGAGCTAAAACTCTTGTCCGTGGCTTGCGGAATGCTACAGACTTGCAATACGAGGCTAGTTTTGACTACTACAATCATCAACTGGCTCCAGAGATTGAGACGGTCTACCTACATAGTCGCCCAGAGCATCTCTATATCAGCTCGTCAGCCATCAGAGAGCTCCTGAAGTTTGGCCAGGAGATTCAAGAGTATGTCCCAAACAGTGTTGTGGAGGAATTAGAACATGAAGAAAAAAACTAGATGGCCCTTATATGCCATCCTAGCACTAGTATTGACTTTTTTGGCCTTTGTAGTACCTTTGCCCTACTACATAGAAGTTCCAGGTGGAGCGGAAGATATTCGTCGCGTTTTGAAAGTCAATGAAACAGAGGATACGGAAGCAGGAGCTTACCAGTTTGTAACAGTCGGCATTCGACACGCAACCCTGTCGCATCTTGTCTATGCTTGGTTAACACCTTTCACGGATATTAGAAGTGCCAAGGAAACTACGGGTGGCTCTACGGATGCGGAGTTTATGCGGATCAATCAGTTCTACATGCAAACTTCTCAAAATATGGCCAAGTATCAAGGACTGAAGACGGCTGGTAAGGATATCGAACTCAAGTACTTGGGAGTTTATGTCTTAACTGTGACGGATAATTCGACTTTTAAAGGCATTCTGAACATTGCAGATACAGTGACGGCTGTTAATGACAAAACATTTGACAGTTCAAAAGACTTGGTCGACTATGTCAATTCTCAACAATTAGGGGACACGGTCAAGGTAACCTATGAAGAAGACGGAAAAGTCAAGTCTGCAGAAGGTAAAATTATCACTCTCGAAAACGGGAAAAACGGGATTGGGATTGGTTTGATTGACCGTACGGAAGTGACCAGTGATGTTCCAATTCGCTTTTCAACAGCTGGTATCGGCGGGCCAAGTGCCGGTCTTATGTTTAGTCTAGCTATTTACACCCAGATAGCAGATCCAGGACTTCGTAATGGCCGTATCGTTGCGGGAACGGGAACTATTGATCGCGATGGAAATGTTGGCGACATCGGTGGAATTGACAAAAAAGTGGTTGCAGCCTCTCGTCAGGGAGCCAACATCTTTTTTGCTCCTGACAATCCAGTTACCGAGGAAGCAAAGAAAGCAGATCCCAATGCGAAAAGCAACTATGAAACAGCCTTAGAAGCTGCTAAAACGATCAAAACAGAGATGAAAATCGTTCCCGTTAAGACTTTGCAGGATGCAATTGATTACCTTAAAAACAATCCCTAATTCGTAGAAAAATTGAAAACTAGCGCGCAAGCAGATAAGATGGTATAATAGTCAAATGGTTCAATTATTATTCACTCTAAGTAGTCATATACTCTTTATTTATTTGAGTTTTTACCTTTTGAAGGATCTTGTGAGATGGGAAAAGGTTTTAAAAGTGACCGCTACTAACACAAAAAAAGTTCGTTTGTTGGTAGGCTTCTTTAGTATTGTGATGGGCTACATCTTGAGTTCATTCTTTATCAGTTTGTACCAACTGTGGCAAGAAGCGCTTAGAGGACTATTATAAAATCAAAAGTAAAGGAAACAGCTATGGAAAAAATTGTGGTTCAAGGCGGAGATAATCGTCTGGTCGGGAGTGTGACGATCGAGGGAGCAAAGAATGCAGTCTTGCCTTTGTTGGCAGCGACTATTCTAGCAAGCAAGGGTAAGACAGTCTTGCAGAACGTCCCAATCTTATCAGATGTTTTCACCATGAATCAAGTGGTTCGTGGTCTGAATGCCAAGGTGAACTTTGATGAGGAAGCACATGTTGTCGAGGTTGATGCGACTGGTGATATCACGGAGGAAGCTCCATACAAGTATGTCAGCAAGATGCGTGCATCGATTGTAGTCTTGGGACCAATCCTTGCTCGTGTAGGCCATGCCAAAGTTTCTATGCCAGGAGGGTGCACTATCGGGAGTCGTCCAATCGACCTCCACCTCAAAGGTTTGGAAGCTATGGGGGCAAAAATCACCCAGACAGCTGGTTACATCGAAGCCAAGGCAGAACGCCTGCATGGCGCTCATATCTACATGGACTTCCCTAGTGTCGGCGCAACACAAAACCTCATGATGGCAGCGACTCTAGCTGATGGTGTGACAGTCATTGAAAATGCTGCG
Source organism: Streptococcus jiangnanensis (assembly GCF_040888325.1). Lineage (GTDB taxonomy): Bacteria > Bacillota > Bacilli > Lactobacillales > Streptococcaceae > Streptococcus > Streptococcus jiangnanensis. Next base: position 49,343 of record NZ_JBFNFF010000004.1, read on the forward strand.
CGTGAGCCAGAAATTGTTGACCTCGCTATTCTCCTTAATGAAATGGGAGCCAAGGTCAAGGGAGCTGGTACCGAAACCATCACAGTGACTGGTGTCGAGGAACTCCATGGTGCGACCCACAATGTCGTTCAAGATCGTATCGAAGCCGGAACCTTTATGGTGGCTGCAGCTATGACTGGTGGCGATGTCCTCGTTCGTGATGCAGTCTGGGAACATAATCGCCCCTTAATCTCAAAACTACTTGAAATGGGCGTTGAAGTGACAGAGGAGTCAGAAGGTATCCGTGTTCGTTCTCAACTTGAAAATCTCAAGGCTGTTCATGTAAAAACCTTACCACATCCAGGCTTTCCAACAGATATGCAGGCGCAATTTACAGCTCTGATGACAGTCGCAAAAGGGGAATCCACCATGGTGGAAACGGTGTTTGAGAATCGCTTCCAACACTTAGAGGAAATGCGCCGTATGGGTTTGCATTCAGAGATTATCCGTGACACGGCTCGTATTGTTGGGGGACAAGCTTTACAGGGGGCTGAAGTTCTATCAACGGATCTTCGCGCTAGTGCTGCTTTGATTTTGACAGGTCTGGTGGCGCAGGGAGAAACAGTTGTCGGTAAGTTAGTCCACCTTGATAGAGGTTACTACCGTTTTCATGAGAAATTGGCTCAGCTAGGAGCGAAGATTCAGCGAATCGAGGCAAATGATGAAGAAGAATAAAAATTTACGCTATGTACTCCGTCGTTTACTGTTGATTTTTATCGTACTATTGCTAGGCTTTTTGGCTTTAGGAATCGGCTTGATGGTTGGTTATGGTATCCTAGGAAAGGGACAGGATCCATGGGCAATCTTGTCTCCAGCAAAGTGGCAGGAATTGATTAGCAAATTTACAGGAAATTAGACTGGGAGACCAGTCTTTTTCTAAAGAAATAAGGAGAAAAATGGACAAAAAAACAAGACAAGCTCTGATAGGGTTACTTCTATTCTTACTCTTGGCTGCTGGAAGCTATTACATCAAGCAGATGCAGACAGCGCCAAACACCCCTAGAACCAAGGTTAGTCAGAAAAAACAAGCTTCAGAAGCTCCCAGTCAGGAGCTTGCTGAAAGTGTCTTAACTGAGTCAATCAAAAACCAAATCAAGGGGGGGCTCGAGTGGAATGGAGCAGGGGCCTTCATTGTCAATGGCAATAAAACCAATCTAGATGCCAAGGTTTCTAGCAAACCCTATGCGGATAATAAGACAAAGATAGTTGGAAAAGAAACAGTTCCAACTGTTGCCAATGCCATCTTATCCAAAGCGACTCGGCAGTATAAAAATCGTGAAGAAACTGGAAATGGATCCACCTCTTGGACGCCACCAGGATGGCATCAGGTCAAGAATCTAAAGGGAGCCTACACACATGCAGTTGATAGAGGACACCTGCTGGGCTATGCCTTGATAGGTGGTTTGGATGGTTTTGATGCCTCTACTAGCAATCCCAAGAACATTGCAGTCCAGACAGCTTGGGCAAACCAAGCACAGGCTGAAGATTCGACAGGTCAGAACTACTATGAGAGTTTGGTCAGAAAAGTCTTGGACCAAAATAAGAGAGTCCGTTATCGGGTGACGCTCCACTATGCGACAAATGAGGACTTAGTTCCATCCGCTTCACAAATCGAAGCCAAGTCTTCAGATGGCGAATTGGAATTCAATGTCCTAATCCCCAATGTTCAAAAGGGAATCCAGCTTGATTACCGAACAGGGCAAGTAACAGTGACAGATTAGAAGTAATAGATACTATAAAAACAGCTCCTTTGTCTTCTAGAGGCAGGGGAGTTGTTGTTTAAATGAAAAATAATGTGAATCCTGAGGGATTTTATGATATAATGGAACACAAGATACTATTTTAGGAGAAGGACTATGGAAGACCCGAGCAGTCAGAATTTGTTGCTACAGTTTGTATTGTTATTTATCTTGACCCTGTTAAATGCTTTTTTCTCAGCCACTGAAATGGCGATGGTGTCACTAAACCGTTCCCGAGTAGAACAAAAGGCAGAAGAGGGAGACAAACGTTACATTCGTTTGTTAAAGGTACTTGAAAATCCTAACCACTTTTTATCAACAATTCAAGTCGGTATCACCTTGATCACGATCTTGTCAGGGGCCAGTTTAGCAGAAACGCTGGGACGCGAAATCGCATCTTGGATGGGAAATAGTGAAACAGCTTATGCTATTGCAAGTTTTCTCTCTTTGGCATTCTTGACCTACATCTCTATTGTTTTTGGTGAACTCTATCCTAAACGGATTGCCCTTAATCTAAAAGATGCCTTAGCCATTCGCTCTGTTCCGATTATCATTGGACTTGGGAAGATTGTCAGTCCCTTTGTCTGGTTGTTATCTGCTTCAACTAATCTCTTGAGTCGTTTAACGCCAATGACCTTTGATGATGCGGATGAAAAAATGACTCGAGATGAAATTGAGTACATGTTGACCAAAAGTGAGGAAACTTTGGATGCGGACGAAATCGAGATGTTACAAGGGATCTTCTCTCTAGATGAGCTGATGGCGAGAGAAGTCATGGTTCCTCGGACAGATGCCTTTATGGTGGATATTCAGGATGATAGTCAAACCATTATCCAAAGTATTCTAAAGCAAAATTTCTCACGTATCCCTGTTTATGATGGGGATAAGGACAATGTGATTGGTTTGATTCATACCAAGCGTTTGCTAAACGCTGCCTATGCAGATGGCTTTGAAAACATTGTCTGGAAGAAGATCTTACAAGATCCACTCTTTGTTCCTGAAACTATTTTTGTGGATGACTTGCTAAAAGAATTGCGAAATACCCAAAGACAAATGGCCATTTTGCTCGATGAATACGGTGGTATGGCTGGACTGGTCACACTGGAAGACCTGCTGGAGGAGATTGTCGGAGAAATCGACGATGAGACAGACCGAGCAGAAATCGAAGTCCATCAAATCGGTGAGGACACCTATATTGCACAGGGAACCATGAATCTTAACGACTTCAATAACTACTTTGGTGTCGAACTAGAAAGCGATGATGTGGATACCATCGCCGGTTATTATTTGACGGGTGTTGGTACGATTCCAACCACTGAGAAAATCAGTTACCAACTGGTCAGTCAAAACAAGCAAATCGTCCTGACCAATGATAAGGTGAAAAATGGACGTGTTACCAAGGTAAAAGTTCAAATCACAGAACTAGAACCTGAAGAAGAAACAGAATAAAGCAGTGACTCAAGTCACTGCTTTTTGTAAATCTAGATGGTAGGTTCAGTTATCCCCACTTATTAGGAATACTAAAAAAGCCCGGTTTTATGAGCTTTTCATTTGGTTAATTCCTGTTAATTCAGGTATTGAAAGGCGGTAGACGGATTTGAACCGACGATCAAGCTTTTGCAGAGCCGTGCCTTACCACTTGGCTATACCGCCTCAACGTTTATTATTATACCTTGAAAATCATTTCCCGTCAATAGTTTCTTATTCTAAAATCCAATTTAGGAAAACAGATGATGATTGAGGAAGTGAGAAAAAGCTTGTAAAAATCCCGTTCTAAAGAGGGTCAGACTAGAAAATATTTCTTGCAGAAACAAACAAAGAATGTAGAAATTTTGACAAATAGAAGTTTTTTGAGGAAATGCGCCTAAATATTCTGAAAATTCGTTTACTTTTTAAAAAATATATGTTATAATTTCCAATAAGCCTAAATTTTTCAAGAGGAGTTAAAAACATGAAAAAAAGTAGAGTATTTGTTGCAGCAGGAGTTGCTTTATTAGCGGCAGGAGTACTAGCTGCTTGCGGTTCTTCAAAATCATCTGATTCAACAGCGCCAAAAAATTATGGCTATATTTATTCAGCTGACCCAGAAACTTTGGATTACCTCATTTCAGGGAAACAAAGTACTAAGGTTGCCACTTCAAATGGTATCGATGGTCTTTTCACAAACGACAAGTATGGGAACCTAGTCCCTGCAGTTGCAGAAGACTGGTCAGTTTCAAAAGATGGTTTGACTTATACCTACAAGATTCGTAAGGGTGTCAAATGGATGACATCAGATGGCGAAGAGTATGCTGAAGTGACAGCTAAAGACTTTGTAAATGGCTTGAAACACGCAACTGATAACAAGTCTGAAGCACTTTATCTAGCAGAAGATTCAGTTAAAGGTCTAGCTGACTATAAAGCTGGAAACAATAAAGATTTTGCTTCAGTCGGTGTAAAAGCAGTTGATGATTATACCCTTGAATACACTTTGAACAAACCAGAACCATACTGGAACTCTAAGCTAGCCTACTCAATCTTCTGGCCATTGAACGAAGATTTTGAAAAATCAAAAGGGGCTGACTTTGCCAAAGCAACTGACCCTACATCATTGCTTTACAATGGTCCGTTCTTACTGAAAGGTTTGACTGCTAAATCTTCTATTGAATTCGCTAAGAATGAAAATTACTGGGACAAAGATAATGTTCACATTGATAAAGTAACCCTTGCTTTCTATGATGGATCAGACCAAGAGTCTCTTGAACGTAACTTTACAAGTGGAGCTTATAGCTATGCTCGTCTCTTCCCAACAAGTTCAAACTACTCTAAGGTAGAAGAAACATACAAAGACAATATCTACTACACTCCATCAGGACCTGGTATTGCTGGTTTGGGTGTGAATATTGACCGTCAAGGTTACAAATACACTTCTAAAACAACTGATGAAGAGAAGACTTCTACCAAGAAAGCCCTTCTTAACAAGGACTTCCGTCAGGCTTTGAACTTCGCCTTTGAGCGTACTTCTTACTCAGCACAAATTAATGGTAAAGAAGGTGCTCCTCTTGCAGTTCGTAACCTCTTTGTGAAACCAGGTTTTGTCTCTGCAGGTGAAAAAACTTTCGGTGACTTGGTAACTGAAAAGATGGCTGCTTACGGTGATGAGTGGAAGAATGTTAACTTTGCGGATGGTCAAGATGGACTCTTCAACGCCGATAAAGCCAAAGCTGAATTTGCCAAAGCTAAGACTGCTTTGGAAGCAGAAGGTGTGAAATTCCCTATCCACTTGGATATTCCAGTTGACCAAACAAATAAGGGTCTTATTGCTCGTATTCAATCCTTCAAACAATCCGTTGAAACAGTACTTGGTGAAGGAAACGTAGTCATTGATATTCAACAAATTTCTAAAGATGAGTTGCACAATATCACATACTATGCCGCAAACGCTGCAGCAGAAGATTGGGATCTCTCAGGAGCAGTTGGATGGAGCCCAGACTATGAAGATCCATCAACTTACCTTGATATCTTGAAAACAACTAACAGCGAACAAACAAAAACTTACATGGGTTATGATGATCCAGCAAATGCAGCAGCTGCCCAAGTTGGTTTGAAGGAATACGATAAGTTAGTTGATGAAGCTGCAAAAGAAACCAATGACTTGAATGTGCGTTATGAAAAATATGCGGCTGCTCAAGCTTGGTTGACAGACAGCTCCCTCTTCTTGCCAGCTATGTCATCAAGTGGTGCTGCACCATTCATTTCTCGTGTTGTACCATTCACAGCATCATACAGCCAATCTGGAGATAAGGGCTCAGACGTATACTTCAAGTATATTCAGTTACAAGATAAGGTTGTAACAAAAGCTGACTATGAACAAGCTCGTGAAAAATGGCTCAAAGAGAAAAAAGAATCAAACGAAAAAGTTCAAAAAGAATTGGCTAATCACGTTAAATAAATAACTCTCAAGAGAACTTTCTCTCCATGAGGAGAAGGTTCTTTTGGGATTTTAAAAGGAAACGATATGAAGAAATATATTTTTATGCGTGTATTGCGTTCATTGTTGTCTATTTTCTTGGTGACAACCTTGACCTACACAATAATTTATACGATGGTTCCTCGAAAATTGATTTTCAAGCAGGATACCAACTATAACAAGATTGCAACGACGCCGGACAAGCGGGATAATTATGAAAATACCGTTTATGAACGGATGGGCTATATCGAGTACTACGATACCAAAGAGTTGCAAGAAAGAGCGAGCACAATGGACTCATCCGTAACAGTGGATGCCAATGATACTAATAAGGCAATCTACGAAAAATACATCAACCAACTAGGAAATGGTTGGACACTTGGTGTGTTCTCAGAAAGTGGTCAATTCTATGCTACGCGTGAAATTCCGATTTTTGAACGTGTTTTCAAATTCTATGCCAACTTGATTGATATTGATCATCCAAATAAGATTCAAGACCCTGAAAATCCAAACTTGCAACGTTATCTTCGTTTTGAAAATGACCCTGCTATCGGTTGGTCATTGGTTGGTTCAGGTACAAAACATAAATACCTTTTGTATTTCAACAATCAATTCCCATTTGTACACCAAAACTTTGTGAACATTAACTTGGGAGATTCTTACCCAACTTATGCAAACACACCAGTGCTTCAAGTTATCACACAAGGTCAGGGACAAACTAAGACATCAGAAGTTCAATTCCCTACAGGTAAAAAGACTTCATCTGTAGATATTTACTCTCGTACCTACAAATCTCCAAGTCAAGCAGATGCGCGTGAGGTAGCCAACTATGGTAAAGACGATCCATATACAGCTACAGAAAGCAATTATCAATATCCATCAATGATTGCAAGCTCAGCGGTTGCTGGTTTGATCGGTTTGATTATTTCGTATGCGATTGCGATTCCACTTGGATCTGCCATGGCTCGCCACAAGAATACTTGGATTGATAGCTTCTCGACAGGTGCTCTTACCTTCTTGCTTGCCCTTCCAACGATTGCCTTGGTTTATATCGTGCGTTTGATTGGCTCATCTATTGGTCTGCCTGATTCATTCCCTATCTTGGGGGCTGGAGATTGGCGTTCATATGTCTTGCCAGCAGTCATTCTAGGTTTGTTGGGTGCGCCAAGTACAGCTATCTGGATTCGTCGTTACATGATCGACTTGCAATCTCAGGACTTCGTTCGTTTTGCTCGTGCAAAAGGTTTGTCTGAAAAAGAAATTTCAAATAAACACATCTTTAAAAATGCCATGGTTCCTTTGGTTTCAGGTATTCCTGGTGCCGTAATCGGGGTTATCGGTGGTGCAACATTGACAGAAACAGTCTTCGCTTTCCCAGGTATGGGTAAAATGTTGATTGACTCTGTTAAGGCATCCAACAACTCAATGGTAGTTGGTCTTGTCTTCATCTTCACATGTATTTCTATCTTCTCACTCTTTGTAGGAGACATCTGGATGACCATGCTTGACCCACGTATTAAATTGACAGAGAAAGGAGGCAAATAATGTCAACAATCGATAAAGAAAAATTTCAGTTCGTAAAACGTGACGATTTTGCCTCTGAAACAATTGATGCTCCTGCCTATTCATACTGGGGTTCTGTATTTAGACAATTTCTAAAGAAAAAATCAACAGTCATTATGTTGGGGATTTTGGTTGCCATTATCTTGATGAGCTTTATTTACCCAATGTTCTCAGATTTTGACTTCAACGATGTAAGTAAGGTCAATGACTTTTCTGCTCGTTTTATCAAACCCAATGCTGAACATTGGTTTGGTACAGATAGTAATGGTAAATCCTTGTTTGACGGGGTTTGGTTTGGTGCGCGTAATTCTATCCTCATCTCTGTAATCGCAACTTTTATCAACCTTGTAATTGGGGTTATTGTTGGTGGAATCTGGGGAATTTCAAAATCCGTTGACCGCGTCATGATGGAGGTTTATAACATTATTTCAAACATTCCATCTCTCTTGATTGTCATTGTCTTGACTTACTCAATTGGTGCTGGTTTCTGGAATTTGATTTTTGCCATGAGTGTGACAACTTGGATTGGGATTGCTTATATGATTCGTATCCAAATCATGCGTTACCGTGATTTGGAATACAACCTTGCTTCTCAAACACTTGGAACACCAACCTTTAAAATCATCGTTAAAAACATCATGCCACAATTGGTATCTGTTATTGTTTCTACGATGACCTTGATGTTGCCAAGCTTCATCTCTTATGAAGCCTTCCTTTCCTTCTTTGGATTGGGATTGCCTGTAACAGTGCCAAGTTTGGGACGTTTGATCTCAGATTACTCACAAAACGTTACGACCAACGCTTACTTGTTCTGGATTCCATTGACAACCTTGATCTTGGTGTCTCTTTCTCTCTTCGTTGTTGGTCAAAACCTAGCGGATGCTAGTGATCCACGTACACATAGATAGGAGTAGACATGATAAAAGGAAAAGATGTAATTTTGACTGCTCGCGATATTGTCGTGGAATTTGACGTTCGTGACAAAGTTCTGACAGCTATCCGAGGAGTTTCTTTGGACCTGATTGAAGGAGAAGTTCTGGCCTTGGTAGGTGAGTCCGGTTCTGGTAAATCTGTTTTAACAAAAACCTTTACAGGGATGTTAGAAGACAATGGACGTATTGCCCAAGGAAGCATCGACTATCGTGGACAAGACTTGACCGCTCTTACTTCTAACAAGGAATGGGAGAAGATTCGTGGTGCTAAGATTGCGACTATCTTCCAAGACCCTATGACAAGTTTGGACCCAATCAATACAATCGGTAGCCAAATCACTGAAGTTATCGTTAAACACCAAGGGAAAACAGCTAAGGAAGCCAAAGAGATGGCAATCGACTATATGAACAAGGTCGGAATCCCAGACGCTGAAAAACGTTTTGAAGAGTATCCTTTCCAATATTCTGGGGGGATGCGCCAACGTATCGTTATTGCGATTGCCCTTGCCTGTCGTCCAGATATCTTGATCTGTGATGAGCCAACAACGGCTCTTGATGTAACCATTCAAGCGCAAATCATTGATTTGCTTAAAACCTTGCAAAATGAGTACCACTTTACCATTATTTTTATCACCCATGACCTTGGTGTGGTAGCAAGTATTGCGGATAAGGTAGCGGTTATGTATGCTGGTGAAATTGTAGAATACGGAACTGTTGAGGAAGTTTTCTACGACCCACGTCATCCATATACTTGGAGTCTCTTGTCTAGCTTGCCTCAGCTTGCTGACGATAAAGGGGAATTGTACTCTATCCCTGGAACACCACCGTCTCTTTATACTGAGTTGAAAGGTGATGCCTTTGCCCTTCGTTCAGATTATGCGATGCAAATTGACTTTGAAGAGAAAGCACCTCAGTTTTCAGTCACGGATACTCACTGGGCTAAGACTTGGTTGCTTCATGAGAATGCTCCTAAAGTTGAAAAACCTGGAGTCATTGCAGATTTGCATGACAAGATTCGTGATAAAATGGGCTTTGCTCATCTAGAAGACTAGGAGGAAGGAAATGTCTGAAAAATTAGTAGAAATTAAAGATTTAGAAATTTCCTTCGGTGAAGGAAGTAAGAAGTTTGTCGCGGTTAAAAACGCCAACTTCTTTATCAACAAGGGAGAAACTTTCTCTCTTGTAGGTGAGTCTGGTAGTGGGAAAACAACCATTGGTCGTGCTATTATTGGTCTAAATAATACTAGTAAAGGTGAAATCATCTTTGATGGTCATAAAATTAATGGGAAAAAATCTCATAAGGAATCATCAGACTTGATCCGTCGCATCCAGATGATTTTCCAGGACCCTGCAGCCAGCTTGAATGAGCGTGCAACAGTTGACTATATCATCTCTGAAGGTCTTTACAACTATCACTTGTTTAAAGATGAAGAAGATCGAAAAGAAAAAGTTCAAAAGATGATTCATGAAGTTGGACTTTTGAAAGAACACTTGACCCGTTACCCACACGAGTTTTCTGGTGGTCAACGCCAGCGTATCGGGATTGCCCGTGCTCTTGTGATGGAACCTGATTTCGTTATTGCGGATGAGCCAATTTCAGCCTTGGACGTATCAGTGCGTGCGCAAGTCTTGAACTTGCTCAAGAAGTTCCAAAAAGAGTTGGGCTTGACCTATCTCTTTATCGCCCATGACTTGTCAGTTGTTCGCTTTATCTCAGATCGTATCGCGGTTATCTATAAGGGAGTTATCGTCGAAGTGGCGGAGACAGAGGAGTTGTTTAACAATCCTGTCCACCCATACACTCAAGCGCTTCTATCTGCTGTACCGATTCCAGATCCAATCTTGGAACGCAAGAAGGTCTTGAAAGTTTACGATCCTGACCAACATGACTATGAGACAGACAAGCCATCTATGGTAGAAATTCGTCCAGGTCACTATGTTTGGGCCAATCAAGCAGAAGTTGCTCGATACAAAGAAGCTCTTAAAAAATAAACAGACTAGGAGAGGGCCGAAAGGTCTTCTCATTTTTAATAGAAAAAATTCCCCTTCTACTAGCTTGTAAAAGGGGAATTGTATTATCATTAACGTTTAGACCAGGTACGTTTCATAAAGAGTAGCAAAATTGGGTATATCTCTAAACGACCTGCAATCATTGCAAAGGAGAGTAGGATTTTAGAGATGGGACTAAAGATGGCAAAACTCGAGGTTGTACCTAGAATAGGTCCGATATTGTTAAAACAGCTGAAGACCGCACTGGTCACGACTAGAAAATCATTGCTATCAAGACTGACGATAAAGATGAGGGAGAGAATAATCATCATATAGATAGCAAAATATTTAAGAATCTTGTGCTGGGTATCCTTATCAATCACAGTTTTATTGACGTGTAGAGTCAAAACACGGTGAGGGGATAAGGTGGACAAAATCTGATTTTTTGCGATTTTAGAGAGGATAAGTCCTCTGATCACCTTAAGACCACCTGCAGTTGAGCCAGCTGATCCACCGATTCCCATGAGGAAGAGGAGGATAAATTGGGAGAAGAGGGGCCAGTTGGTAATATCTCCGTAACCAAAACCTGTTGTCGTGATGATATTGGAAACCTGGAAGAAGGCCATTTCAACACTCTTAGAGACACCTTGATAGAGGTGGAGTGTATTAAGCGTAATCAAGCCTGTAGAAACTAGGACAATGATGATATATGCTCGTAGTTCTTCATCTCCCAAGAAAGCCTTAACCCGACGGAGCATGAGGTAGTAGTAGAGATTGAAGTTAACTCCAAAAACCAGAACTCCGATACTAACTAGATAGGTGATGAGCGAGCTACCATAGTGGGCAATTCCGTCGTTATAGACGGTAAAGCCCCCAGTTCCTGCCGTTCCCATAGCGATGACAAAACTATCATAGAGAGGCATGCCTGCTAGATAGTAGATAACCACAAAAAGGGAGAAGAGAGCCAGATAAAGCAGATAGAGAATCTGGGCAGTGTTTTTTAGCTTGGATACGACCTTGCCAAAGACAGGTCCAGGGACCTCAGCCTTCATCACCTCCAAGTGACTATTCTTGGCATTGTCCATAATGGCAAGTGCAAAGACGAGTACCCCCATCCCTCCGATCAAGTGGGTGAAACTTCGCCAGAAGAGGAGGGAACGAGTGAGAACGGAAACATCGTTCAGAATAGTTGCTCCTGTAGTCGTAAATCCAGAACTGATCTCAAAGAAGGCATCGATGACGCTGGGGATTTGTCCTGAAAAGACAAAGGGGAGGCCACCAAAGAAAGACCATAGAATCCAACAGAGGGCAACAATTAAGACCCCTTCCTTGGCATAAATCCGTTGATTTTTCGGTTTCCGTAAAACGCCTAGACCACCGAGAAGGACTAAAATGACAATCGTAGAAAAGAGAGCGATAAATACTTGACTGGATTCTTGGTAATAGATCGCTACACTAACAGGGACTAGGAGAAGAACAGCCTCAATCAAGAGAAGTTTTGAGAGGAGGTAACGAATCATACTTTTATTCATTTTTTACCTCTCAATCAAATCATAAATTTTGGTGATATTTGGCAATAAGGTCGTCACGAGTAACTTGTCTCCCACCTCAAGCATATCCTCTCCAGTAGGGAAGATTGTTTTTCCTTTTCGGATAATGGCTGCGATGAGTACCCCTTTTTTCAATTTCAACTGTGATAGAGGTTTGGCAGTCATTTTATTAGCTTCCTTGATTTGGAATTGGAGAGTTTCAATTTGACCGTTTGCTAGATGGTGCATGGCTTGAAGATCTGAATACTGAGCGTTTACTCGACCACGGATAAAGTGCATAATGGTATCCACTGCGATGCTTTTTGGTGTGATGATACTCGAAAAATCAGGCGCGTGGATAATCTCTAGAAGGCTTGTTCGGTTGACCTTGGTGATATTCTTATCGACGCCAACACGGTCAAGGAACATGGAGGTGATAATGTTTTCTTCGTCCACCCCAGTCAAGGTTGCGACTGCATCATAGTGGGGGGCACTTTCTTCCAGCAAAATGTCTTTTGCAGTTCCATCTCCTTGGACAATATAGAGATTGGGAAACTTTTCACTGAAGAAACGAGCTCTTTCAGGATTGATCTCGATGACCTTGGTATCAATGCGACTGTCTTTTAAAATGCCGAGTAGATAATAAGCAATCTTTCCAGCTCCAACGATAAGCAAGCTTTTCACTGCACGAGATTTAAAATAGTTATGGAAAAGCATCATATCTACACGATTTCCCGTAACAAAAATCCTATCCTTGTCTTGAATAATAACATCACCGCTTGGAATCATCAGTTGATGATCTCTCTCCATAGCACAGACAATGACATTACCAAACTTTTTACGGAAGTCTGAGATTGGCATTTGACAAAGACCGCTAGAATCTTTGACAACAAACTCCATGAGACTGACCCGACCTCCAGCAAATCGTTCGACAGAGAGGGCATTAGGGAAATCAATGATATTTGAGATCGCACGCGCTGCTAGGAGTTCTGGGTTAACGATAAGTGAGAATCCAAGAATATTTTTCTCTTTAAAATAGGCATTGGAGTATTCAGGATTTCGTACCCGAACGATGGTTTCTTTAGCGCCCATTTTTTTAGCAAGTACCGCTGAAATCATATTCACTTCATCGTGTTCGGTTAGGGCGATAAAGATATCGCACTCTTGAACACCGGCTTGCTCCAAGATGGCAAAGTCAGCACCATTTCCAAGGAGACCTATGATATCAAAGCGACTGACAATGTGATTGAGAACAGCCTCATCTTGTTCGATGAGGACAACGTCATGGTTTTCTGCAACCAGTGAACGACAGAGGGCGAAACCAACTTTCCCTCCACCAACAAGGACAATTTTCATATAAAAAACCTACTTTTTCATGATGTAACTATCATACCCTTTTTTAGCAAAAAATGCACTTGCTAAGGCGATTTTTAGGGGAAGAAAGGCTTTTTTCAAGTTTTGAAGATACATTTGCTTAACTTCTATAACAATGTCTCTGATTTGAAGTAATTTGGTTCTTTTACCATACCTTTTCAGAAAGGAATGACCAAACATGAAAATATCATCAAAAAAAGTAAAAAAATCAAGTCGTTTCTATTGACAATGATTCTGAAAGTGTTATACTAAGGAAGTAGTTTCGCTGATTTACTTCAAACCTGTTGTGAGGTAAGTTAACGACACCTTAACCACGCTGTTTGCTGAGCTTGACTCCGGGCAGTGTGGCTATTTTTTTGCAATGATAAAAGGAAACCCGTCATGACAAATCACATTGTATTATTCGAGCCTCAGATTCCACAAAATACAGGTAACATTGCGCGTACTTGCGCTGCGACCAATTCTCCCCTCCACATCATTAAACCAATGGGCTTTCCCATTGACGACCGAAAGATGAAGCGGGCTGGTTTGGATTACTGGGATAAGCTTGAGATTTATTTTTATGACAGCTTGGAAGATTTCATGTCTCAGATGAAAGGACAAGTCTATCTGATTTCGAAATTTGCTGAGAAAGTGTATTCTGAGGTGGATTTATCGACTGACGAGGACCATTATTTTCTCTTTGGACGTGAAGACAAGGGCTTGCCAGAGGACTTTATGCGTGAACATCCTGAGACAGCTCTCCGCATTCCTATGAACGATGAACATGTCCGCAGTCTCAATGTTTCCAATACGGTCTGTATGATTGTCTATGAGGCTCTCCGTCAGCAACATTTTGCTGGTCTTGAGCTTGTTCACACCTATGAAGTAGATAAATTGAAATAATCAAAATGCTTGCACTTGCAAGCGTTTTTTGTTATGATTAAAGGGTCTTCAGGGCTGGGTGTAATTCCCGACCGGCGGTGACTTTAACTAGGAAATGATCTTTTCCTTTTATACTTTGTTGACAAGCTTTGCCTAACCAGAAGTTATGCCTACAGCTTGTCGCCTAGTCTAAAAGAAAAATCTCAATTTCCATTCTCTTAAAGAAGTCCGCGAGCGCAAGCTGATGTGGTGCGATTCCACAACCGACAGTATAGTCTGGATGGGAGAAGACGAGAGAATGGCTTTGTCTGTTCTGATGAGTTTATAGATGAATTGCAACCGCTTGCTCAACAGAGTGAGGGGGAACTTTTGGGATATAAAAAGTGAGAATAGATAGAGGGATCCTTTCCAACTTCTTCTGATTTTATAGAAAATTGGAGGAACCTGTTATGACAAACACACGTCGAATTTCGACCATTGCGATTTTATCAGCCATTTCATTTGTGCTGATGTACTTTGACTTTCCGCTCTTGCCAGCGGCAACCTTCCTCAAGATTGAGTTTAGTATCTTGCCAGTCCTTGTGGGCTTGGTGGTCATGGATTTGCCAGCTGCTCTAGGAATTCTCTTGATGCGCTCACTCTTGAAGTTGCTTCTGAATAGCCAAGGAGTGAACACTTACATTGGCTTGCCAATGAATATCGTAGCTCTGGGAGTTTTTGTTATCGTCTTTGGTTTGATTTGGAAAAAGGAACGTAGCACCCTTCGTTTCCTACTAGCATCTCTAGCGGGAACTGTCGGATTGACTGCGGCTATGTTGGTGCTCAACTATGTCTATGCGGTTCCTTTATACGCGCAGTTTGCCAACTTTGATATTGGAAAAATTTTGGGACTTTCCAACTACCTAATGACTATGGTATTACCTTTTAACTTGATTGAGGGTGTAATCTTTGCCGTTTCATTCTGGTTGTTATACGTCCTCTTGAAACCAACCTTAAAACATTATGAGAGATAAACAAACATTTTTAATGAAGGGCAGTTTTGCCCTTTTACTTTTCGTCCTTCTTGGCTATATGGTTAAGTTCTATCCTGAAACGCTGGTCGGTTTTGACCAACCGATTCAGACTGCCCTTCGTGGGGACTTGCCAGATTATTTGACTGTTCTGTTCCGTGCCCTTACACGCCTGATCGATATCCCAGTGATTATCACCTGGGTTGCCATCGCAGCCTTTGTCTTTTATCGTAGGCAGTGGAAGATAGAAAGCTACTTCATGGCGGGCAATTTAGCCTTAGCCGGTCTTTTGATTGTGACCTTTAAAAATATTTACCAGCGCCCACGACCAGCTATCTTACACTTGGTAGAGGAGAAGGGATTTTCCTTCCCAAGCGGGCATTCTCTGGCAGTGACTCTGATGGTAGGGACTTTGATTGTCATTCTCAGTCAACGGATTAAAGATCCGGTTTGGAGAAAAATTGTGCAAATCGTCCTTGGGGTCTACCTAGTCAGTGTGCTGCTATCTCGGGTCTATCTGGGAGTTCACTACCCATCAGACGTCCTTGCCAGTCTCTGTGTGGGCCTGGGAGTCTTGTTTATCGAATTTCCCTTCTATGACAAGCTTCGCTTCCAATGGCGATTTAAAGGCAAGCAGAAGTGAGATAGGTCTTGCAAGAATGGTAAAAATCTGATAAACTAAGTAGTAATTGAATAGGAATCCGCAAGACTAGTAACTCAAGGGAAGTATGACAGGGAGGAGAGCCGTGACTGCAAGCTCTCTATATGAAAGTTGGGTGAATTCACTTGCGCATGGATTTAGAAATGAAGGTCTGACTTGTCAGATGAAAACGGATGGTACCGCGTGTCAACGCTCCGAGTGGAGTTTTTGGCATGTGGTTTTCTTTTTATCTACGAGAGACTGATGGAGGAATTATGTCAACTATTGAAGAACAATTAAAAGCGCTTCGCGAAGAAACGCTGGCTAGCTTGAAGCAGATTACTGCTGAAAATGAAAAAGAGATGCAAGACTTGCGTGTCTCTGTCCTTGGTAAAAAAGGGTCGCTTACGGAAATCCTCAAAGGGATGAAAGATGTCTCTGCTGAGATGCGCCCAATCATCGGGAAACACGTCAATGAAGCGCGTGATGTCTTGACAGCGGCCTTTGAAGAAACAGCTAAGCTCTTGGAAGAAAAGAAAGTCGCAGCTCAACTAGCAAGTGAGAGCATCGATGTGACGCTTCCAGGTCGCCCAGTTGCGACTGGTCACCGTCATGTCCTTACACAAACCAGTGAAGAAATCGAAGATATTTTCATTGGGATGGGTTACCAAGTCGTGGATGGTTTTGAAGTAGAGCAAGACTACTATAACTTTGAGCGTATGAACCTTCCAAAAGACCACCCAGCCCGTGATATGCAGGATACTTTCTACATCACAGAAGAAATCTTGCTTCGTACTCACACGTCTCCAGTACAGGCGCGTGCTATGGATGCTCATGATTTTTCAAAAGGTCCTTTGAAAATGATCTCACCGGGGCGTGTGTTCCGTCGTGATACGGACGATGCAACCCACAGTCACCAATTCCACCAAATCGAAGGATTGGTTGTTGGGAAAAATATCTCTATGGCAGACCTTCAAGGAACCCTTCAGTTGATTGTCCAAAAAATGTTTGGCGAAGAACGTCAAATCCGTCTGCGTCCATCTTATTTCCCATTCACAGAGCCATCTGTTGAGGTGGATGTTTCTTGCTTCAAGTGTGGTGGAGAAGGCTGTAACGTATGTAAGAAAACAGGTTGGATCGAAATTATGGGTGCCGGTATGGTTCACCCACGTGTCCTTGAAATGAGTGGAATCGATGCGACTGTTTATTCTGGTTTTGCCTTTGGTCTTGGTCAAGAACGTGTAGCTATGCTCCGTTACGGAATCAACGATATCCGTGGGTTCTACCAAGGCGATGTCCGCTTCTCAGAACAGTTTAAATAAGATTGAAACCTGAAACACAGTCTAGTTATTTTCTCTTGATGAGAATGGTAAGGACTGACTCGAAGAAAAAGAAAGGAATTGAAAAGAACTTACTTGTGGGTTCTTGCAATCAGAATTATGTTAGTATCTTATAAATGGTTAAAAGAATTGGTGGACATTGATGTGCCATCACAAGAGTTGGCTGAAAAAATGTCAACTACAGGGATTGAGGTCGAAGGTGTGGAATCACCGGCTGCTGGTCTCTCAAAAATTGTCGTCGGTGAGGTCTTGTCTTGCGAAGATGTGCCAGAAACTCACCTTCATGTTTGTCAGGTTAACGTTGGCGAAGAAGAAGCTCGTCAAATCGTTTGTGGTGCACCGAATGTACGTGCTGGTATCAAGGTCATGGTGGCACTTCCAGGAGCTCGTATCGCTGACAATTACAAGATCAAAAAAGGGAAAATCCGTGGTTTAGAGTCTCTCGGAATGATTTGTTCCCTTGGTGAATTGGGAATTTCTGACTCAGTTGTACCGAAGGAATTCGCAGATGGTATTCAAATCTTGCATCAAGATGCAGTACCAGGTGAGGAAGTCTTCTCATATCTAGACTTGGATGATGAAATCATCGAACTTTCTATCACGCCAAACCGTGCAGACGCTCTATCTATGCGTGGAGTAGCGCACGAAGTGGCAGCCATCTATGACAAGGCAGTTAGCTTTAAAGAATTCAGTTTAACAGAAACAAATGAAGCTGCAGCAGACGCCCTTTCTGTAGACATTGAAACAGATAAGGCGCCTTACTATGCAGCCCGTATCTTGGATAATGTGACCATCGCACCAAGTCCACAATGGTTGCAAAATATCCTCATGAATGAAGGCATCCGTCCGATCAATAACGTAGTTGACGTAACCAACTACATCCTGCTTTACTTTGGTCAACCGATGCATGCCTTTGACTTGGATACCTTTGAAGGGACTGACATCCGTGTGCGTGAAGCGCGTGCTGGTGAAAAATTGGTGCCCTTAGATGGTGAAGAGCGTGACTTGGAAACAAATGACTTAGTCATCACTGTCGCTGACAAACCAGTAGCCCTTGCAGGTGTCATGGGGGGTCAAGCAACAGAAATATCTGAAAATTCTAGTCGTGTTGTCCTTGAAGCGGCTGTTTTCAATGGTAAATCCATCCGCAAGACTAGCGGACGCCTTAACCTTCGTTCGGAATCATCTTCTCGCTTTGAAAAAGGGATCAACGTGGCAACTGTTAATGAAGCCCTTGATGCGGCGGCTAGCATGATTGCTAATCTTGCAGGTGCGACAGTGCGTAAGGGCATCGTTTCAGCAGGAGCGCTTGATACTTCTGATGTGGAAGTTTCTTCGACTCTTGCAGACGTCAACCGTGTCCTTGGTACGGAACTTTCATATGCTGATGTCGAAGATGTCTTCCGTCGTCTTGGCTTTGGCCTTTCTGGCAATGCTGAAGCCTTTACAGTCAGCGTACCCCGTCGTCGTTGGGATATCACCATCGAAGCGGACCTCTTTGAAGAAATCGCCCGTATCTATGGTTATGATCGCTTGCCAACTAGTCTTCCAAAAGATGATGGTACAGCTGGCGAATTGACTGCGACACAAAAATTGCGCCGTCAAGTTCGTACCATCGCTGAAGGAGCAGGTTTGACAGAAATCATCACCTACGCTCTGACAACTCCTGAAAAAGCAGTTGAGTTTACGGCTCAACCAAGTAACCTTACAGAACTCATGTGGCCAATGACAGTGGACCGTTCTGTCCTCCGTCAAAATATGGTCTCAGGTATCCTTGATACCGTTGCCTACAACGTGGCTCGTAAGAACAAAAACTTGGCTCTTTACGAGATTGGAAAAGTTTTTGAACAAACAGGCGATCCAAAAGAAGAATTACCAAACGAAATCAACAGTTTTGCCCTCGCCTTGACAGGCTTGGTTGCTGAAAAAGACTTCCAAACAGCAGCAGTTCCAGTTGATTTCTTCTATGCTAAGGGAATCCTTGAAGCGCTCTTTACTCGCTTGGGACTAGAAGTGACTTATACAGCAACAGCTGAGATTGCTAGCCTTCACCCAGGACGTACAGCCGTGATTTCACTCGGTGACCAAGTTCTTGGTTTCCTTGGCCAAGTGCATCCGGTCACTGCCAAGGCTTATGATATTCCAGAAACGTATGTAGCGGAGCTCAACCTTTCAGCCATTGAAGCTGCCCTTCAACCAGCTGATCCATTTGTGGAAATCACAAAATTCCCAGCAGTCAGCCGTGACGTGGCCCTACTTCTCAAGGCAGAAGTCACTCACCAAGAAGTTGTAGACGCAATCCGAGCTGCCGGCGTGAAACGTTTGACAGATATCAAACTCTTTGACGTCTTCTCGGGCGAAAAACTGGGAGTTGGCATGAAGTCAATGGCCTATAGCTTGACCTTCCAAAATCCAGAAGACAGCTTAACGGACGAAGAAGTCGCACGCTATATGGAAAAAATCCAAGCATCACTCGAAGAAAAAGTCAATGCAGAAGTACGTTAACTCATCAATCCATCCTTCGGGGTGGGTTTTTTAGTAGAAAAAATCATCAAGCTTTAGCCTGATGATTGAATCAAATTGACGGGGAAACAACTCCTTTTTAATACTGTTACAAGATGATCAGACATCGATATTTTTTGTCATCCAATCAGCTATGAAGTGATAGGTATCGTTTCGATTATTCTCGTTTAGAATTTCGTGACGAGCCTCTTCAACTAATCGGAGACTTACTTTCGAATGTGAAGCCTTTAGGAGTTTTACAAATCTTTCTATACCTTTACCATTTTCGCCTAGAGGGTCTTCTTGTCCCGAAATCACAAGAATTGGGAGTTGGGTTGGAATCTCATCGATTACTTGTTTACTCGCTACTTGGTTAGAAAAGTAAAAAATAGATCGGTACATGGGAATAGTAGGTATGAATTGACAGAATGGATCCTTCAGATAAGCTTGGTTGGATTCTTCATTTTTTGAGAGCCAATCGACAGATGTTTTAGGATTTTTAATAGTTCGATTAAAGCTATCAGTTGATAGATAAGTCAAGAGTTTACTACGGTGTTTATTCCCTTTTATAAGTCGAATGCATTCTGTTAAGATAAGAGCGAATCGAGTCAGAAATTGAGGTTGTTGGCCAGTTCCCATGATGATCAAGGCATTGATAGGTGGTTTTCTTTTAGCTGCATAATAGCGACACATAAGAGACCCCATAGAATGCCCTAAAAGGACGATTGGGAGTCCTGTATAACTTTCTTGAATGAAGGAGGTCACTCTTTCAATATCATCGATGAGTTCCTCGGGAGATTCAGGAAAGACTCCGAGTTGACTTGGATTTTGAGCAGTATAGCCGTGGCCGAGATGATCATGGCCGATAACAGTAAAGCCTTCTTTATTCATAGCTAGAGCAAATTCTTCATATCGTTCTACGTATTCTACCATGCCATGTACAATCTGAAGAACGGCTTTTGGCTGTTCAGCTTCCCAAATGATTAAGTTATTGTTGTTTGGTTCGAGTTTAAGTCTTTTTTTCATATCAGATTCCTAGCCTATGATAATCTATAGTCTATCAAAATTATACAATAAAATAGTACGATAAGCTAGGCAGAATGATGAAGATTAGTAGCAACAATTCGGGACTAAAAATGAACATTTGAGGACATAGCCAACGGATTTATCAAGAAATGAGTATAATAAATTTATCACTTAAAATCTGGAGGACTAAAATGCTTGGTGATAAGCTAATAAAGTTCCTATCCAGAAAATATCCTTCTTGAAATCAAAATTTAAAAATGGACATAAATCGTTGTAAAGGCTATCAAAAAGGAGTATAATAAGTGCAACATATTTCGGAGGTGGAAGATGCTAGAAGTAAGAAATCTAGAGAAAAGTTTCGGTTCCAAGCAAGTCTTGTTTGGTGTCGATTTTCAGGCAAGTCCAGGACGAATTCTAGGGCTGGTCGGAAAAAATGGTGCTGGGAAAACAACGATTTTCCACAGTATTTTGAAATTTTTGGAGTACCAAGGAGAGATCAGTCTGGATGGGCAGGAGATTCGTCAGGAAACCTACGCTCGGATAGGTTATTTGCCTGAAGAACGCAGTCTCATGCCCAAGTTGACAGTCCTTGAGCAAGTTCGCTACCTGGCTACTCTGAAAGGC
Organism: Streptococcus jiangnanensis; assembly: GCF_040888325.1. Lineage (GTDB taxonomy): Bacteria > Bacillota > Bacilli > Lactobacillales > Streptococcaceae > Streptococcus > Streptococcus jiangnanensis. Next base: position 70,463 of record NZ_JBFNFF010000004.1, read on the forward strand.
ATGGATGCCAAGGAGGTCAAGGAAAAACTCCCTCAATGGATGGAAAAACTAGAAGTTAAGGGGAAATTAACAGACAAGATCAAGAGTCTCTCAAAAGGGAATCAGCAGAAAATCCAACTGATTATTACTCTAATCCATGAACCAGACTTGATTATTCTGGATGAGCCTTTTAGTGGACTGGATCCAGTCAATACTGAGTTGCTCAAGCAGGTCATCTTAAAAGAAAAAGAGCGTGGTGCAACCATTATCTTTTCAGACCATGTCATGACCAATGTCGAGGAGCTTTGCGATGATATTCTCATGATTCGAGATGGGCGTGTAGTCTTGCATGGACCGGTCCAAGAAGTTCGCAATCAATACGGGAAAACGCGTCTCTTTGTTTCAAGTGAACGAAGCAAGGAAGAATTGGAAAATCTTCCTCATGTCAAACAGGTGAGCTTGACCAAGCAAGGTAGTTGGAAATTGATCCTAGATGATGAAAGTGCTGGAAGGGAACTCTTCCCAATCCTCACTCAAGGTCAATATATTGCGACCTTTGACCAACAGGCTCCAACAATCGATGAAATCTTTAAACTAGAATCAGGGGTGGAAGTATGAGAAATATGTGGGTTGTAATGAAGGAAACCTATCTTCGACATGTCAAGTCGTGGAGTTTCTTCTTTATGGTGATTTCGCCGTTCCTCTTTTTAGCCTTATCTGTAGGAATCGGCTTTCTCCAAGGGTCTTCTATGGCCAAGAATAGCAAGATAGCAGTAGTAACAACTGTGCCATCTGTGGAAGAAGGGCTCAAGGGTACCAATGGTATCAACTTTGATTATAAGGATGAAGCCAGTGCCCAGGCTGCTATCAAGGATGAGAAAATCAAAGGTTACCTAACCATTGACCAAGAGGACAGTGTCCTCAAGGCCGTCTATCATGGTGAAACTTCTCTTGAAACAGGCATCAAACTAGCAGTAACCAATAAGTTAAACGAACTGCAATACCAACTCAATCGCTCGGCAGCCAATTTGTCCCAAGAGCAGGAAAAGCGCCTGAGTCAAACCGTTGATTTTACTGAGAAAATTGATGAATCCAAGGAAAACAAAAAAATTGTTCAAACCATTGCGGCCGCAGGGCTTGGTTTCTTCCTTTATATGATTTTGATTACCTATGCGAGTGTCACTGCTCAGGAAGTGGCTAGCGAGAAAGGAACCAAAATTATGGAGGTGGTCTTCTCTAGTATCCGAGCTAGTCATTATTTCTACGCTCGCATGCTGGCTCTGCTTCTTGTGATTTTGACTCATATTGGCATTTACGTCGTGGGTGGTTTGGCTGCCATTCTGCTCTTTAAAGACCTACCAATCTTGGCACAATCTGGAATTTTAAACCATATAGGAGAGGCCTTCTCGCTCAATACCTTATTGTTTGTCTTGGTTAGCCTCTTTATGTACGTTGTTTTAGCAGCCTTCCTAGGATCTATGGTTTCTCGCCCTGAGGATTCAGGAAAGGCCTTGTCGCCATTGATGATCTTGATTATAGCGGGATTTGTCGGTGTGACCTCTCTAGGTGCTGCAGGGGACAATTTGATTTTGAAAATTGGGTCTTATATTCCCTTTATTTCAACCTTCTTTATGCCATTTAGAGCCATCAATGGTTATGCAAGTGATTTAGAAGCTTGGATTTCTCTTGCCATAACGGTTGTCTTTGCAGTCACTGCAACAGCCTTTATCGGACGTATGTATGCCAGCCTAGTCCTTCAGACAGATGACTTAGGTCTATGGAAAAGCTTCAAACGTGCCTTGGCTTATAAATAGGAGAGCCTCGCAAAAGCGAGGTTTTTCTAAATGTTAAACACTGAAATCGGCAAAAATATTTTTCATATCTATTGACTTTTAGTAGTGAAATTTGGTATGATAGTAGACGGTATTGTTTACCCCATTTGTAAGGCCCCGGAACCTTTCAAATACCCCGCGGACCGGAACATCCGCCCTGTAAACAAAAACGATATTCATATAGGAGAAATCATGAACAAAACTACATTCATGGCTAAACCAGGCCAAGTAGAACGCAAATGGTACGTTGTTGACGCAACTGATGTACCTCTTGGACGCCTTTCAGCAGTTGTTGCTAGCGTACTTCGCGGAAAAAACAAACCAACATTCACACCACACACTGATACAGGTGACTTCGTAATCGTTATCAATGCTGAAAAAGTTAAATTGACTGGTAAAAAAGCAACTGATAAGATCTACTACACTCACTCAAACCACCCAGGTGGATTGAAACAAATCTCTGCTGGTGAACTTCGTTCTAAAAATGCAGTACGTTTGATCGAAAAATCAGTTAAAGGTATGCTTCCACACAATACTCTTGGCCGCGCTCAAGGTATGAAATTGAAAGTATTCGTTGGAGCTGAGCACACTCACGCTGCACAACAACCAGAAGTTCTTGATATTTCAGGACTTATCTAAGGAAAGGAACAATAAAGTATGTCACAAGCACAATATGCAGGTACTGGACGTCGTAAAAACGCTGTTGCACGCGTTCGCCTTGTTCCAGGAACTGGTAAAATCACTGTTAACAAAAAAGATGTTGAAGAGTACATCCCACACGCTGACCTTCGTCTTGTTATCAACCAACCATTCGCAGTTACTTCAACTGTAGGTTCATACGACGTTTTCGTTAACGTTGTAGGTGGTGGATACGCTGGTCAAGCAGGAGCTATCCGTCACGGTATCGCTCGTGCCCTTCTTCAAGTAGACCCAGACTTCCGCGATTCATTGAAACGCGCAGGACTTCTTACTCGTGACTCACGTAAAGTTGAGCGTAAGAAACCAGGTCTTAAGAAAGCTCGTAAAGCATCACAATTTAGTAAACGTTAATTCGAGAGAATTACTATACTTACAAAGAACACCTTTCGGGGTGTTCTTTTTATGCTTCCTGCCATGGAGTGTTTGCTTCTCTCATCTTCTAACGATATCTCTCATATGGTATAATGAGGTAAGGACTGTTCCTCATTTCAGACGAGTTTATGGATTTCAGGATAAGTTAGGAGATGAGACGAGTATTTCTGTCAGTCTCCTATACATCTGTTAACAGCTGTCCAAAGTAAAAGGAGATTGTAGATTGATTTTATTAGTATTAGGGATTTTGGTTTTGCTCATTCTAATCTTAAAAAGGAAACAGAAGACTGCTAAAAAATCTGAGGGAAACGCCAAGAAAAGAAATTGGCTATTAATAGGTTGCTTATCCATAGTGATCCCAATCGTAATCTTCACAGTGTTCAGTCCAATTTTTTCTCTAATGGATATGTGGGGACTATTTGCCCATGTAAGTCGAACTGAGATTGAGCAAGCTGTGTATCGTTCTTATCAAAACTATGGTTTAACAGGTCAGTTTGAGTTAGAAAAATACGAGAAAAACTATACAAGCGTGGGAGGATTTATAATCCATGGTACCTATAGTGAAAATATAGCCGGAAAAACCTATCAGGTTAAAACTCGATTTAAATACTATACTCGTTTTTCGGAAAATGAAACATATGGAAAGACAGATGCAGAAGTTGATTACAATAATTATAAAAAAATTTATGATGTTTTCCCAGAATTAGCCTATTTAGGGATTGAGGTTAGTCCAGGCACCAGCGAATTTTTAAAAACACTGGACAGTTCAATCAAAGATCCTCAACTGCCTGATTTGAAGTATCAAGGTATTCGTTTTGAATTCAATAACCAATCTGACAATATCCATCTTTATAATGAAATATTAGAGGAAAATCAAAGTAAGGGCCAAGCTCTGCAAGGAATGTATCCAATGGATGCTCAATATCTTTTCCAAAAAGAGATTTTTATACCAACATTTGAATTTCAGTATTTCGTTCCAAAAGAAAAAAGAGATCTCTTGTATGATGACTATCTTAAAGAGCTTGAAGCGCTCATGAAGGAATTTTTTGCCAACCAACCCTTACCAAGAGGTCTTTATGCTGTAAAGATTGCTAAATATAAAGAGGATAAACTTGTCAATGATAGTGGTGTATACTATGTGAGGATTGAAAATCGTCAAGTTGTAAAGCTGTTGCAAAAATTAGAGTAGGAGTCGCTAGGGCTAGGTCAGTCTCACAATATTTTTACTAAGAAGAGAAGGGGAGATTTGTCGGCTTAATCAAGATTTTAGCTGGTGTCAATATGAGAAAATTTGGGTGTGGATAATGATGGGAGAGGATTTGCAATGATCAGTTTAGAGCTGTTGTCTGAAGAAAATTGTCTAGATGTATATGTTTTTGAAAAAGAAAATCGGGAGTATTTTGAACGAAATCTACCTCCTAGACCAGCTAACTATTTTGATTTAGAATGTTTTAAAGAAATTACAAGGGAATTGTTAACGGAACAAAGGAATCGGGCTGTCTATATGCATCTTATTAGAGACGCGCAAGGCGTTATGGTCGGAAGAATCAATTTAAGTGTCTTAGAGGGTAATCGAAAAACAGCAGAGCTTGGGTATAGGATTGGGGAAAATGTTAGCAACCTAGGCTATGCTAGCGAAGCGGTTAAGCTTGTTTTAGAAAAAGCCTTTATTACTTATGGTTTCAATAGAATCATTGCAGGAACGGCAAGGGATAATCTGGCCTCTCAGAGAGTACTTTTAAAAAATGGTTTCACCTTTAGTAGAATGATAGAAAATGACTTACAAATTCATAATGAGTGGGTTCATACAGCAGTATTTGAGATAAGGAGGCCATAATATCATCAATTCCGGTCTATTAACAAGGTTAATGGAGTTCTAATCTTTCCAGACATTCAAGAATTTACTCTTGGATGTCTTTTTTATTCAGAATAGATAAGTGGTGCTGTTTAAACTTGTTTTTCCCAGTGGACAATCGTTCACTTTTTTTATATAATAAAACTAAACCAAATTGGTTGAACTTTGAAAATGTAAGCTCAACCATCAATGTGTCTTTCTAAGGGAGATAATGTCCATTAAAGCATCACACTAGGAGGTGAATCATGTACCAACCAGAAAAACTCAAGGCTCGGAGAAAAGAGCTAAAACTGACACAAAAAGAGATTGCAGAGGAATTGGGGATTAGTTTTCAGGCTTATTCGGCTTGGGAACGTGGGGTCAAGGAACCATCCAGGGAGAAGGTTGCTCAGCTAGAGAAGATTTTAAAAGTCGCAAAAGGCTATTTTACTCAGATTGAGATCGTCCGTCTCTACAATAGCCTTTCCAAGCAAGGGAAGGAAAAGGTTGTTCTCTATGCTCGCAACCTAGCTCAAGAGGAACAAGTTCAGAAAGTGACAGCCATGTCAGAGCGTCTCTACGAGTATCACGTCTATGAACGCATGTCAGCAGGGATTGGGGCTTCGGTCTATGATGACAGAAATTTTGATACGGTCTACTTTAATGAAGAACTAGCCCATGATTTTGCGTCCTGGGTCTCTGGGGATTCCATGGAGCCTAAATATCAAAATGGTTCTGTGGCTCTGATTCGGGAAACCGGATTTGATTACGATGGGGCGGTTTATGCAGTGGTTTGCAACAACCAGACCTATATCAAACGGGTCTATCGTGAGGAAGATGGCTTGCGTCTGGTCTCTATCAATCCTAAATACAAGGATATTTTCATCTCCTATGAGGAAGATCCTCGGATTGTGGGGATTATTGTTGGGAATTTTGTGCCGATGGAGGGTTAGCCTATGGGCTACTTTGATTATTCCAGAGAGCCCAAAAGTGATATTGCCTTTGTCGATATGAAATCTTTTTATGCCAGCGTTGAGTGTGTGAAACGGGGCTTGCATCCGCTGAAGACCTCGCTTTGTGTCATGAGTCGCGCGGAAAATTCTACTGGTCTTATCTTAGCTTCCTCTCCCATGTTTAAGAAGATTTTTGGTAAGTCTAATGTTGGCCGGGCCTATGATCTGCCTTTTGATATCAAAACGCGCAAATTTTCCTATTACAATGCTCGAAAGCAAGGTTTGCCTACTGACTCAGACTATGTTCGCTACATCGAAGATTGGGCTCAAGTCACCTTGATTGTCCCTCCTAGGATGGATGAGTACATAGCGGTCAATATGGAAATCCAGCGAATCTTTCAAAACTATGGTAGCCCAGATGATATTTATCCCTACTCTATTGATGAAGGTTTTATTGATTTGACTAGTTCGCTCAACTATTTTATCCCAAACAAGAGTCTCTCTCGCAAAGACAAGCTAGATATGCTTTCTGCTCGCATCCAGAGGGATATTTGGAGGCAGACAGGGATCTACTCTACAGTGGGTATGTCCAATGCCAATCCCTTACTGGCCAAGTTGGCTCTGGATAATGAGGCCAAGCACACTCCGACCATGAGGGCCAACTGGTCTTACCAGGATGTGGAAGAGAAGGTTTGGGCCATTCCCAAGATGACGGACTTTTGGGGGATTGGCAGGCGGATGGAGAAACGCTTGCATACTCTGGGGATTTTTTCGATTAAAGAACTAGCCACCAGCAACCCAGACCAGCTAAAGAAAGCTCTGGGTCAGGCTGGCCTGCGTTTGTGGTTTCATGCTAACGGGATTGATGAGAGTAATGTTCATAAACCCTATAAAGCCAAGTCCCAAGGCTTGGGAAATTCTCAAATCTTGCCGAGAGACTACGTGAAGCTACGGGATATCGAAATTATTCTTCGAGAAATGGCGGAGCAGGTGGCTATTAGACTGAGAAGGGCGGGCAAGAAAACAACCCTTGTCTCTCTCTATGTTGGTTTCTCTAAGCAGGAGGTCAGGTCGTCTATTCACACACAAATGAAGGTCGAACCGACTAATAATACTGCTGTTTTAACAGACCACGTTTTGAAGCTATTTCATAACAAATACACTTCTGGAGCGGTCAGAAGTGTCGGAGTCAACTATTCGGGATTTGTGGACGAGTCCTTTGGCTTGATCTCCCTCTTTGATGATGTTGACAAGTTAGAAAAAGAAGAAAGGCTCCAGACGGCTATTGATGCCATTCGGGAACAATTTGGTTTTACCTCCCTTTTAAAGGCCAATGCACTGGAAGAAGCCTCTAGGAGTCTTGCCAGAAGCAAGCTGATTGGGGGGCATTCTGCTGGAGGATTAGATGGTTTAAAATGATTGATCGTTCTTATTTACCCTTTCCATCTGCGCGTGACTATCAAGATCCAGGGATGCAGAAGTGGATGGGCTTTTTCCTCTCAGAGCATACTAGTTCACTCGGTGAAGAGAAAAATCGGGTAGCTTTTTCGACGAGTTTGAATTCCGCTGAGAAGCTACTCTTGCTTTCGCAGCTTTATGTTGGGCAACTGAAGGGATGCTTTGTGGTCAAGGAAAGAAGGCATAAAACCACGATCATTGGTGAGGTAAGCGAATTATCACCTCAAACTCTATCTATTAGGACCAATGAGGGTTATAGGCTGATAGAGATTGTAGATGTCCTCGAAATTCGACTGTGGGAGGAGGGAGTGTATGACTAGAAAAGAGTTGTATGAAAACAAACTGCAGATGGATTATTTTTCAGATAGTTATATCCGCTTTGAAGAGGATTTTCAAAAATACTCTGCCTTGAATGTTCCCTTGACTTTTTTGATCGATGATATCCTACGCACCATGGCGATGAATCAGAAAAGCTACTTTGTCTTAAACAAGGAAAATGCCAAGGATGGGCGGGAGCATCGCTTTTATTTTAGGGTGGTGACGGAAAAAGAGTGTCCCAGAAATCGAACCTATGCATATGCTGGACTCAAAAATAGTAGTCAGTGACTAGGTGTGGAAGAGGAAAGTCTGATTTAGGAAAGATGGCTTGTGAGCGTCAGAAAATCTCATGGTATTGGAATTCGAAACACCATCTTTTATCTGTGGAGTTCTTGCAGAAACTTATGATGGTAATTCTGATGAGATAAGACAAGGGGCACTCTTTTTTAGATGAGCGTTTATTTGAAATCGTAGTTGACTTTGAAAATACCTATCCTCAATGATAACCTTATTTTAGAATTTTATACTAAAACATCCATATAAATTTATGGATGTTTTTTATTTTCTAGAGATAGAAAAAGAGAAGACCAGATGGTCTTCTCTACGGGGGAACTGAAATAATGGAAAAGAATCAATCAAAGATTTTTATTAGTCTTTGAAATTCTTTTGGAAGATAAGGAGAGACAAGATAGAAGTAATAGCTGCCAAGAATAGGAAGGCAGTTGCTTCTTGTTCCCCAGTTGCTGGGAGTTGTTTTTCCTTGTCTTCTTTGACTGTAGTTGCAACAGGAACTTTTTCATCTTTTGCTGGTGAATTGTCTGTTACGACTGGAGCAGGTTTTTCGGTCTCTCTTGGGACAACATACTCAGGAAGAGTCACAACTGGTGGCGCCTCTGTTCCAACTGAGCTTTGTTTGCTACCCACCTCAATCACTCGATCTTGAGCTGGAGTCGTTTCCGTTTGGACAACCTTGCGATTGTCACCGTCTACTTCAACATACTCGACTAGGATACCGTCCTTACCTTCTGATAGAACTTGCTCTTTTCCTTTGTCTAATTGGGCATTTTCGCGACGGATAGTCTTGAACGGTACTGGTTTATTGACAATTTCCAAACTTGGAAGTGTAAAGACAAGATCCTTGACTCCTTCTTCAGGACTTGAAGAAGTAATTGGTTTTTCTGGTTGAGCTGGTAGAGGGTGCTCAGGAAGGGTCACAACAGGAGGTACCTCTGTTCCTACTGAGCTTTGTTTAGTGCCTACCTCAATCACTCGATCTTGAGCTGGAGTTGTTTCCGTTTGAACAACCTTGCGATTGTCACCGTCTACTTCAACATACTCGACTAGGATACCGTCCTTACCTTCTGATAGAACCTGCTCTTTCCCTTTGTCTAATTGGGCATTTTCACGACGGATAGTCTTGAACGGCACTGGTTTATTGACAATTTCCAAACTTGGAAGTGTAAAGACAAGGTTCTTAACTCCTTCCTCAGGAGATGAAGAAGTAATCGGTTTTTCAGGTTGAGCAGGTTTCTCAGGCTGAACTGGTTTCTCAGGCTGAGTTGGTTTTTCCGGTTGAACAGGAGTTTCTGGTTGCGCCGGTTTTTCCGGTTGCGCTGGTTTTTCAGGTTCGGTTGCTTCGAGCTTGCTGATTTGTTCGAGAGCAGTTTCTAGTGCTTTGTTGACTGCTTCCTGAGTCTTAGCTTCTTGGATCGCAGCAATGGCTTGGTCAGCAATTGCTAACAATTGCTTCTTAGCTTCCTTGTTAGAACCAAGCTCACCGACTTTTTTCTCGATAGCTTCAGTCAAGCTAGCCATGGCTTTATCATACTCAATTTCCGGTTGTTTTGGTTCAGCTGGTTGTTCAGGTTGGTCAGGTTTAGAAGGTTCTTCAGGCTGTTCAGGTTGATCTGGACTAGGTTCCTCTTGGCCTCTTTGATAGTTCTCGTCCTTGGATAGGATATCTTGTAAGGCACTGACTGTCAACATGACTTCTTGAACATCCACTGCATCAGTACTGAGTTGGTTTCTCAATTTTTCTAGATTTGCTTGGAAAGCTTGGCGTGCAGTAGCCGTATTTTTCAAGCCTGCTGGGTCAAAGTTGGACAAATCATCCTTCCATTTAGAGATAGACTGGATGATATCTGCCTTGCTGTAGAGTTCGCTGCCTTCGCCACGAGTGATAAATTGGTCTACCTGAATACCGATATTTCGAGACAAATCGTTTCGATCAGGATCGAGTTGAAGGGTGACTGCGTGCAAGTTTTCGTCCAGACCTTTTAGGCTAACCAGCGTTTGATTGCCTTGGCGTTGGGCTGCATGACCGCTAAAGTATTTCTTGCCCTCAATAGTTGACGCATTTCCCATGCCCTCTTGGTAAGGAACTTCTTTGCCATCTAGGAAGACTTTGTAGATACCATGATTTGGATCGACATAGCCCTTGATATCAAGTCCAGTACCGTAGAAGTAGGCTGTGACAGTTGTCTTTTTCTTTTGCTCATCAGTTAAGCGACCAAAGGAAGCCCAAGACTCAGTCTTTTGGTACTTGTCTGCCGAATTGGTTTCATGGTGCCAGCCAGGACTGTAATCCAACTGACTAGCTTGGTCATCATAACTTGTTTGATCCTTGATCAGCAATTCAGCTTTCATCACTTGGATGGTTGCATCGGTAGCAAAACCGAGCAAGGCACCATCAGAAACAGAAGTGAGCTTGGCTTTGAAGTCAAAGACAGAGTCGGCTTGTTCTGTAAAGTCAATCGTTGGGATGGTAACAGTCTTTTCTGTTTCTCCATCTTTAAAGGTCACATCTTGAGTTGTATCTTGGTAAACTTTACCGTGAACCCCAGTTCCAGGTTCTGTGATGAAGCGAACAGTAGCAGCCCCCTTGCTTCCACCAACACGTTTAATCTTAACAGTGACTGGTTTTCCTTTTTCGACTTCGTAGTTGGTAGACTCGAGTTCAAACATTCCTTTGCTATCATTGTTTAGGGTGTAGATTCCTTCTGTAGCAATTGGTTCGCCTGTTTTGTTTACAAGAGTAATAGTGTGTTGGCCTGGTGCTAAATCGCCTGTCTCAAAGACTTTTTGGCTGCGTTTACGGCTAGCATTCTTAGTTTGGACATCGGCAACCTTTTGACCATCAACGTAGACGGACATTTCTCCATGACCAGGATCGACTGTAGAGACGACATAGGCCTTGGTTCCTGTGAAGGTATAGCTTACTTTGGCATCTTTTTGATTGGTCCACATAGAAGTGCCACGAACACCTTCAGATTCATTGTACCAAGTTGTTCCGGCTGTATCTGCAGTTGTGTTTGAGTGGTATTCCAGTCCAAGAGGGTAGCCATCTGTCTTTTCAATGCTGCTTGGTGTCTTGTAGACTGAGAAGTTGGTCAAGATTGGAGTTGCTTGAGCACCAGTGATGGTTACACGAATTTTTTGTGCCTCTACAGGCTTGCCTTGAACCAAGCGACGGTAACCAACGGTCGAACCTTCGCCGTAAGTCACCCAACGTCCGTTGATTTCAACTTCAATCTTGAAACCTGAGATACGTTGACCTTTGGCAATATCTTCCTTGAGTTCAACGACGTCAAAGCGTCTCTTTTGCCCCAAATCGACTGTAAAGCTACCGGTTGTGGCATCATTTGAGAGCGCCCAGCTGGTGTCATCTTTACCGTCTGTGAGGTGGCTTTCCTTGTAAAGGTGGTTTTGACGAGTCGAACTTGCTGTTACGGTGGCACCTTTGGCAAAGTCAGTCGCATACATTTGATCTAGGGTTGCCTTGAATTCCTTCAAGCGAGCCACATCTGCATCTGCGAATTTCCCTTCTTTATTTGGTGGAATATTGAGAAGGAGCGGGGTTCCACGACCAACGGACTTGAAGTAGATATCCATCAACTCTTTGAGTGATTTCGGCTGTTGATTGTCATGGTAGAACCAGCCTGAACGGATCGAAACGTCAGCTTCCCCTACAGAGTACATATCACCATCTGGGTCACCATGGTTGAGGTATTCGTTTTTCACATCGTCTGTGATGTTAGCTCTCTTGACTTTATGCCATACAGGGTCGCCTGCTATACCTCGTTCATTTCCGATCCAGCGAACGCTTGTCGGTTGAGCAGAGAAGATAGCAATATCTCCTTCGGCTTCTTTGATGTATTTGAACCATTCATCAAAGGTATAGGTCACTTTTTGGGCACCGCTACCACGTGCACCGTCCATCCAAACCTCGATAAATTTCCCTTTATTACCGTATTTCGGATTACCAAGGATTTCTTTCAGTTGGTTGAGATAGTATTGGTTGTATTCCTTTTCGGTTGCGACATGGTATTTAGGATGGTTGGCATCCCATGGTGATAGGTAAACACCCATGTTCATGTCGTACTTGCTAGCAGACTTGGAAACTTCTTCGAGAAGGTCACCCTTTCCATCTTTCCATGGGCTAGCAGCTACGGTATGGTTGGTGTACTTAGATGGATAAGCAACGAATCCGTCGTGGTGTTTAACAACCATAATGGTTCGTTTGAAGCCCGTTTCCTTCAGAGTGCGAATCCACTGGTCAGTATCCAAGTTGGTTGGATTGAAGTATCGGGGGTCTTCTTTCCCATTTCCCCATTCAGAATTGGTATAGGTGTTCATTCCGTAGTGGATGAAAGCTGCCAATTCTTCCTTGTGGTAATCGAGTTGAGCCTTGCTTGGAAGAGGTCCATGGTTGCCAATCTCAGTTTCTTTATCTTCTGGATGAGAGACTGGTGGGGTCGGAGTCGTTGGATTAGCTGTATCAGCGACTGGCTCGTATTCAAAGACGACTTCATTCACCCCTTTTTGCTGGATCCTTGCTTCCAAGTTAGCCTTGACTGGACGGTAGCCAGCTATTTCTTTAGCTTGGAAAGTATGTACGAAGGAAACGTCGTATTCTTGACCTTCATTGTTATCAACTGTTACTTCAGCTAGTTCAGTTGTTGTTCCTTTTTGACGGTAGTAAACTTTGAAAGAGCCTTTGTTGACTTTATAGACCACCTTGATGACACGTGTACCGGCAGGCGCTTTGCTGACAACATTGTGATCTTCAGCCCAAGTATCTTTTAGCTGTTTATTGACTGCTACACCATCGATAGATACAATTTCGTATTTGTCTTTATTCTTCTGATAGAAGTCCGTTTTCTCGATTTCTTTTTTGAAATTGTAGTCAAATGGAGAATCAACAGTTGTCTGTTCGATAAAGGTGTCATTATCTTTGACAGGATTTCCTTCTTCGTCTTCGTGTTGGATAACCACACGGCCGTACTCAACTCCCTTGGTCAAGGTAGCAATCCCATCTTGGTTGAAGGAATATTCGTTGCTTCCAATAACAGCTGTTTCGTTCCGAAGCATACGCCCCTCATCAGTAAAATAGTAACGATTTCCGTTATCTCCTTGGTACCAGCCTTTCACACCATATTTGGCAATCATGTCCTTAACCCATTTCAGTTGTTCAGGTGAAAGGACGAGTCCGCCACCAAAGCGATTCTTTTCAGGAACACCATTGTCAACGGTTCCGTGTTGGTGAACCCCCAGAACTTTTCCTTGGCTATCGACAATCCCGCCACCAGACAAACCAGATACAGAAGTGGTTTTGTAGGTGATACCAGTCGTTCCCTTATCATCATAGGACTCAACAGATCGGATGGTCCCATCTGCCTTGTAAAGCTGACCAGCTAGGATAGGTTGTTTCAGTTCTTTTGAGCTCGAGTCAGTTGGGTAGCCAATCGTACTGATGGCTTCTCCCGGCTGATGTGTCTTGTGCTCCGCTAAAGGCGCAAAGGTTGCTGCTTTGTTTGGACTAGCAATCGGAAGAGGAATAGGAGCTTCTACAAGAGCAAGGTCATTCTTATAGCCTTTTCCAAACTCTTTCTTGTTCCAGAAATGGATGTCCTTTTCTCTGAATAAAACCGTAGTTCCAGAAGATGGAAGTGAGTTTTTCTTTTCGCTGTTTGAACCAACGTTATAGTAGAACTGGGCAGATTTTCCACCACGAATGTGACCTTCGCCAGTTTCTTTATTGGCCTCTAGGAAGTTATGAGCAACGGTAAGGATTAGATTAGGAGCTACAAAGATACCAGATCCTGAAACGAGGTAGCGTTGTTCTCCTGCGTTGTAAGTGCTGTAAACCATAGTAGCAGCAGTAGCAGGTTGTCCCTCGTAGTTGATATGTTTGAGGTCTTGACCACCGTTAATGATAGCACGGTTTCCGTTCTCAGTTTCTTTTGGAGCTTCTTCCTTATCCTTTAGAATGCTCTTAGTTTCTACTTTTGGACTAGCTTTTTTGTCAACGATAGTTGTCGTGTCGAGTTCTTTGACAGGTGTGTCTGGATAGGCACGGTCTTGAATTTCTTCAGGGAGCAAATCAGCACTGCTGGTATCGGCAGCAGGTGTTTCTTGTTTTTCAGCTTCTACACGGTCTTCTTCTTTGACTGGTTCAGCCTTGGTCTCTTCTATATCTGCTACTTGTTTAATTTGCTGATCTAAATTGGATGTCGTGGTAGGAGACGTTTCGTCTGCACGCACAGTTCCAGAAGCAAAAAATGCCAGTCCGACGATAACAGAGGCCACTCCTACAGTCAACTTCCGAATGCTAAAAGTTTGCCCTTTTTCAAAAAGGTATCGATTCATAATATACTCCTAGTTTTTAGAAAGGCAGTCAGCTACTGCCCAAGCCCAAGTCTGACTTGGTTACAACTTGATTTAATGAAAAAACTCTCTGATAATTTGTAAGCCACCTTACCTCCTGTTTATAAAGCGCTTTCATTTTAAGATAAAAAAATTTAAAAGGTCATTTCTCCCTTAAAATGACTGAAAACTTTTAATATAACAAATATACTAAATTAATGAAAGAATTGCAAGAGCAAAAAGCAAAAAAATAAATATAAATTAAAGAAAATCAGTTACTTTTTAAAGAAAAAACGCATCCTTTCATGGCTCAAACTAAATGAAAGGATACGTTTTAAAAAGAAATTAGAGTATTTTTTGGAGAGAATCTTGGATGGTTTGGGGGTCTGTTTTGGAAGAGAAGCGCTCAAGGACTTGCCCATCTCGACCAATGAGAAACTTAGCAAAATTCCATTCGATTCGTTTTCCTAGCGGGCCAGACTTCTGGTCTTTTAGCCAAACATAAAGAGGATCTGCTTCCTTGCCGTTGACCTTGATCTTGGCAAAGCGAGGGAAAGTGGTCTGATAGTGTAGGCTACAGAAACTATTGATTTCCTCTGCGCTGCCGGGTGCTTGTCCCATAAACTGATTGCAAGGGAAATCTAGGATTTCAAAGCCCTGATCTTGATAGCGTTCATAGAGTTCTTGAAGCCCCTGGTACTGGGGCGTTAAACCACATCCTGTAGCAGTGTTGACAATCAAGAGAACCTTGCCACGATAGCTCTCCAGGGGAGTTGCTTGGTTGTTTTGGTTCAAAACGGAAAAATCATATACGCTGGTCATGAGAGCCTCTTTTCTTTTTCTACATTGTAACAGTTTTTACCCTTTTCGTCGAGTTGGATGAGAGAAGTTGTTGAAAAAATACACAATTGTAGATAAATCAGGACAAAATGATGCTCCTTTTATGAAACATGGTATAATAGGCCTATATAGCTAAATGGAGTGTACTTATCACTAGGGAATCAGAAAAAGGATAAAACAGCCATGTCAACAGTAAAAAGTGATATAAATCTTGCGCAAACATATGCGACTCAGCTTAAAAATGCTTGTCAATCGTTAACAGCGATCGCTGCGGCTAGTCAGGATGACTTAACGACCCTTCAAGGGAATAACAAGGCTCATCAATGTCTGACAAAGGATCAAAATCTAGCTAGTCAGATAACAGCCGCTGTCACCCTAACTTCCGAACGACTTCACTCTGTAGCGAGTGATTTTGAAGCGCTAGATAAGGCTGCGGCCAATGGTTTTGGGAGTCATACATGAGCACGTTAGATGAGTTGAAGAAAAGAGAGCGAGAACTCTTGTACCAGCTAGAAGACAATGGAAAAGAGAAATACCGCACTAAAGAACTGATAGAAACCTTTGAAGGATATGATAGAGCTAGCCACCGTTATCAAAGTGATTTGTGGGAGGCAGCCTATCAGAGCCGATACGCAGGACAGTTGGAAGAAACGCTCCTGCAAAGAAATCAACTCAAAAACCAAATCTTTGAGGACCTCACCTACCACATGGATGATTTGAAGAAAGAAAAGTTCCGATTAGAGGGAGACTTGGATGCGGTTTACTATGAAAGGCGCAAGGAACTAGAAAGAGAGGAGGAGACGCGTCATGGGCATTGATATGTATTTGGAACAATCGCAACTACAAAGTTCAAGTGTAGCGACCATGTGTCAATCTCAGGTGGAGGCTTATCAAGCCTTGCAATCAGCCATCCAAAAGTTTTCAGAGGATAAGGAAAGTCTAAAGGGCGACGCTTATGATTCGGCTAGAAGTTTTTTTGCAAGTGTCTTATTGCCCTTGAGCAAAGGGGGACAACTCTATGCAGAAACCTTCTCTCAAGCTATCAAGAAATTACCAGAAGACTACCAAACGATGGTCGACAGCAAGAGTTGGCGTGAGGATGATCTGCTTGATAAGATCCGCCAGGAAGAGCAAATGATCGCCTATCTGGATGAAGTCAACCAATCCCTTTCTTCCTTGACCATGGATAGCGAAGAAAAAGGGAGATTGAGACGTAGTAATGTGGAACTCATGCGAGGACACCACGCGAATAAACGTGTCTATGAAACAATCTTGAGAGACCTGCGTGCCTATGATAGCTATTCAGGAGGACTGTTCGATGAACTAGACAGTATCGATGTGCAGTTGAGTCGTGGGCTGGCCCAGATCGAAACGAGCTGGGATGCCAAGACAGGCGTCTTTAAAGTCCCATCTGACCTGACTTGGGCAAACTACCTGACTGCCTATTCTGATACAAAGGACTTGAAGCTCAGTCGCCAAGAGAAGGCCTTTGTCCAGACCATGATGGCAGAATACGGCTTTGATGCAGAGACAGCCCAACAGCTCTTGACCATCAAGCAAGGGATAGATAAGAAATTCCCAACCTCAAGTCAAGAGTTCCGTGACTATATCTTTTTGCGTGTCGTCGGTGCCGCCTACTATAATGACTTTAAGTGGAAGGAAACAGCGGGCTATTTAAAAAATTATTTTTTTGATGAGGTTGTTAGCAGTCCATCTACAGTTGAAAAAATGAGAGTAGAAAAACCAATTCTTGAAATCTTTAAAGAATTAGGATTGAAAGAAGAAAAGGCCAAAGAACTGTATTATAATCTTAGACTGCAACACGAGATGGCGGGTGGGGAATCTGATAACATAGAAAAAATTAAGGATGATGATCAAAAAAATGGGACTAACCATTATGATTCCTATAAAAGTACTTATGAAGGGATTTATGGTGATAAGGGTAACTTTGACGAATTTTGGGACAGCAAACTAAAGTCATACTCTAACAATGGAGCGGGCCATGCAGACTTTACCCACCAGTCCATTACTATGGCGACTCATCTTAATCCTAACCAAGCTCAGTTATCCGATCTCTATGGCGGTAGAGAGCGTGTCAAGGACCTTTCTGGCTGGGAGGGAGATACGACCTTTAATGCAAACGATATGAAGCCAAGTATCGGAGAGGATGACTACAAGGCGGATTTGGACTCGGTCAACCTTATCGGCCGTATGCAAAATGGGCAATCCTATGACCAAGCAATCTCTTCTTACTATGCTGACCTTCAAAAAGACTCCTCTCAGAGAGAAAGAGAATTCCTAAAAAATAAGGATTGGGATACAGTCAGAGATACTATTTATGATAGTTTGCGACCAACGGATATTAAGTTAGATGGAGAGGATGCTCTTAAAGCATATATTGAAAGAAAATATCCAGGAGTGTTCAAGTTTTTAAACCGCTTGGAAGCCGTGGCGGACTAGGAGGAAGTCTATGAAGAAAATTCTAGGTGTTTTAACAATAGTAGTATTACTTGTATCAGTTTGTTTTTACTTTTTTCCTAAACAACCTAAAAATATTTTTGATGAAATTTACCAAGAAACGGAGAAAACCTATCGGTTAAATAATATTTTAAGAAACATAGATGGGTTTAAAATCAGACCCGATTGGCCTAACGATGGAGAATATTTTGCATACACCCCTTCAGGGAAGTATCAAACTCATCCTGAAGGTTATAAAGACATAAATATTAGCTTTAATTTTGGAGAAGGTATTAAAGGGATGACGATACGTTTTGAAAAAAGGATTAATTCGGATATTACCCTATGGTATTCAGCACACTATAATATGCAAAAGAAAGTGCTCAAAAAAGGGCTTGCGATTTTTGAAGAGCCAAGGCAACCAGGTCAATATCTTAATGATGAAGAAAAAGTAAGAGACTATTTAAAAAAATACAACATAACCAAAGAAGAATTAGAGAAAGACTTCGACGAAATCGTCAATCAGAAGGTTTTAAAAGACTGGTGTTCCATCTATGACAGCAAGTACTCGCCAAGCAACTATGGCGATGTCAAGATTGAAACCCAGTGGGAGAATTGGTGACAGGCCACGCAGACTTTACCCACCAGTCCATCACTATGGCTACTCATCTTAATCCTAATCAAGTCCAGTTAACTGATATCTATGGCGGTAGAGAGCATGTCAAGGACCTTTCAGGCTGGGAGGAAGACACGACATTTAATGCAAATGATATGAAACCAAGCATCGGCGAGGATGATTACAAGGCTGATTTGGACTCGGTCAATCTTATCGGCCGTATGCAAAAGGGGAATCCTATGACCAAGCCATATCTTCTTACTATGCTGATCTTCAAAAAGATTCCTCTCAGAGAGAAAGAGAATTCTTAAAAAATAAAGATTGGAAGCATGTCAGAAGTACTATTTATGCTAGTATCCTCCCATTAGAGATTATGGAAAAAGGTGAAGATACCATTAAAGCATATATTGAAAGTAACTATTCAGGTGTATCCAAGTTTTTAAACCGCTTGGAAGCCGTGGCGGACTAGGAGGAAATCTATGAAGAAAATTCTAGGTGTTTTAACAATAGTAGTATTACTTGTATCAGTTTGTCTTTACTTTTTTTCTAAACAACCTAAAAACATTTTTGATGAAATCTATCAGGAAACAGAGAAAACCTATCGCACAAATAATATTTTAAGAAATATAGAAGGTTTTGAAATCGATGATGTCTGGCCAAGTGATGGAGATTATTTTAAATATAGCCCTTTAGGAAAGTATAAGACTCCTCCAGAGGATTATCTTGAACTGAGAGTTGGATTTAATTTTGAGAAAGCGTATAGTAAACTGTTTGTTTCATTTGAGAGAAAAATAGCTGATGGTACGAAGCTATGGATGGTCAACAAATATAATCCAAATACTAAAACAATCACAAAGTCAATTCAGATTGTGATATCAGGAAATGAGGATAGTTATATCGAAGACGAAGCTCAGGTGAAATCCTATCTAGAGCAGTACGGTATCACTGCTAAGGACTTGGATTCCTACTACGACGAAATCGTCAACCAGAAAGTCTTGAAGGACTGGTGCACGATTTATAACAGCAAGTACTCGCCAAGCAACTATGGCGATGTCAAGNATATTAGCTTTAATTTTGGAGAAGGTATTAAAGGGATGACGATACGTTTTGAAAAAAGGATTAATTCGGATATTACCCTATGGTATTCAGCACACTATAATATGCAAAAGAAAGTGCTCAAAAAAGGGCTTGCGATTTTTGAAGAGCCAAGGCAACCAGGTCAATATCTTAATGATGAAGAAAAAGTAAGAGACTATTTAAAAAAATACAACATAACCAAAGAAGAATTAGAGAAAGACTTCGACGAAATCGTCAATCAGAAGGTTTTAAAAGACTGGTGTTCCATCTATGACAGCAAGTACTCGCCAAGCAACTATGGCGATGTCAAGATTGAAACCCAGTGGGAGAATTGGTGACAGGCCACGCAGACTTTACCCACCAGTCCATCACTATGGCTACTCATCTTAATCCTAATCAAGTCCAGTTAACTGATATCTATGGCGGTAGAGAGCATGTCAAGGACCTTTCAGGCTGGGAGGAAGACACGACATTTAATGCAAATGATATGAAACCAAGCATCGGCGAGGATGATTACAAGGCTGATTTGGACTCGGTCAATCTTATCGGCCGTATGCAAAAGGGGAATCCTATGACCAAGCCATATCTTCTTACTATGCTGATCTTCAAAAAGATTCCTCTCAGAGAGAAAGAGAATTCTTAAAAAATAAAGATTGGAAGCATGTCAGAAGTACTATTTATGCTAGTATCCTCCCATTAGAGATTATGGAAAAAGGTGAAGATACCATTAAAGCATATATTGAAAGTAACTATTCAGGTGTATCCAAGTTTTTAAACCGCTTGGAAGCCGTGGCGGACTAGGAGGAAATCTATGAAGAAAATTCTAGGTGTTTTAACAATAGTAGTATTACTTGTATCAGTTTGTCTTTACTTTTTTTCTAAACAACCTAAAAACATTTTTGATGAAATCTATCAGGAAACAGAGAAAACCTATCGCACAAATAATATTTTAAGAAATATAGAAGGTTTTGAAATCGATGATGTCTGGCCAAGTGATGGAGATTATTTTAAATATAGCCCTTTAGGAAAGTATAAGACTCCTCCAGAGGATTATCTTGAACTGAGAGTTGGATTTAATTTTGAGAAAGCGTATAGTAAACTGTTTGTTTCATTTGAGAGAAAAATAGCTGATGGTACGAAGCTATGGATGGTCAACAAATATAATCCAAATACTAAAACAATCACAAAGTCAATTCAGATTGTGATATCAGGAAATGAGGATAGTTATATCGAAGACGAAGCTCAGGTGAAATCCTATCTAGAGCAGTACGGTATCACTGCTAAGGACTTGGATTCCTACTACGACGAAATCGTCAACCAGAAAGTCTTGAAGGACTGGTGCACGATTTATAACAGCAAGTACTCGCCAAGCAACTATGGCGATGTCAAGATTGAAACCCAGTGGGAAAATTGGTGACAATATGAAGAAAATCCTAGGCCTAGTAGCTTTATTCGTGATAATCGTATCATCTTGTTTTTACTTTTTTGTGCGTCAACCTAAAAATATTTTTGATGAAATTTACCAAGAGACAGCAAAAAATTATTTGGGCCATTATAACTTCAAAGACTTAAAAAATGTGACAGTAAAAAATCGAAAGCTTTATGATTCGAATATGAATGAAACGGATAAGTATGAATCAATAATAACATACGATGATTCTTCTCTTGGAAGCGATGTGAAGAATTTAGAACTACGGTTTAATTTTGATGGTAGTAGTAAAGGGGTAAATATTTGGTTTGAAAGATATGCTAACTCAGGAGAAAAAATTAACTTTGTTATTCATTACGAATTTAAGAAAAAAGTATTAGTTAAAAAAATTCTGATTTATGAAAATAGATCGGAAACTTATATCGAAGACGAGGCCCAAGTAAAATCCTATATAGAGCAGTATGGTATCACTGCCAAGGACTTGGATTCTTATTACGACGAAATCGTCAATCAGAAAGTCTTGAAGGACTGGTGTACCATTTATGACAGCAAGTACTCGCCAAGCAACTATGGCGATGTCAAGATTGAAACCCAGTGGGAGAATTGGTGACAATATGAAGAAAGCACTCGGTTTAGTAGCCTTATTCGTGATAATCGTATCATCTTGTTTTTACTTTTTTTCTAAACAACCTAAAAATATTTTTGATGAAATCTACCAGGAGACAGAGAAGACTTATCAGTCAAATAATATTTTAAGAAACATAGATGGGTTTAAAATTAGTCAAGGTTGGCCTAATGATGGAGAATATTTTGCATATACCCCTTCAGGGAAGTATCAAACTCATCCTGAAGGTTATAAAGACATAAGTATTGGATTTAATTTTGGTTCAGGTATTAAAGGAATGACGATTCTTTTTGAAAGAAAGACTAATTCGAATATTACCCTATGGTATTCAGCACACTATAATATAAAAAAGAAAATCCTCAAAAAAGAGCTTGCGATTTTTGAAGAGCCAAGGCAACCAGGTCAATTTATTGATGATGAAGAAAAAGTAAGAGAATATTTAAGAAAAAATAATATTTCCAAAGAAGAATTAGAGAAAGACTTCGACGAAATCGTCAATCAAAAAGTCTTAAAAGACTGGTGTACCATTTATGACAGTAAGTACTCGCCAAGCAACTATGGTGAGGTCAAGGTTGAAACCCAGTGGGAGAATTGGTNAAAAGTCTTAAAAGACTGGTGTACCATTTATGACAGTAAGTACTCGCCAAGCAACTATGGTGAGGTCAAGGTTGAAACCCAGTGGGAGAATTGGTGACGAGGGTCAGTAGATATTTTGGAAAATATTCTATGAATTGAAGTGGAAATCCCACCTAGAACGAACTAGGTGGGATTCTTTGCCTATAAAATGAGAAATTAGCGAATCTTGCTCTATTTTTTAACGTGTTCCGATAAAAAGGTGTAGGTCATGGTTCCAAAGATGGCACCAATTCCCAAACCTAAGACTAGTAAAGGGAGCGTTTTATCGAACTGGGAGAGATTGTCCCAAAAGGTATTGAGGGGGAGATGCTGAACAAAGAGTTTGTGAAAGGCTGATAAGACAAACAAGCCAATTGGAATACTGATAAATACACCCCAACTACGAACTTTGATTTGGCTTTTGCTGTAGCTTTTGTGATGGATTTCGGACGGGTCATCCTTGTCTAAATGTAAGTTGCGAACTGCTAGTCTCGCCCTAGATGCGAGGACGAAGATAAGTCCAAAATAGAGGTAGGGCATGGCATCTCGAACCAACCCTATGAAGCGTCCAAATAGGAGATAGAACAAGAAGAGTAGGAGGGAGGAGTAAACGATTTGGATCAAGGCACGGGCACAAGCCTTGTAAATCATCTCTTGACGGCATTCATCAAAAGGCCCTTGTATGTGAAAGAATAGTTTGAGTAAGCGAGTGGTGAAATCTTCTTTTTTCATGGGAGTGATCTCCTAAATGAGCGATTTTTGATTGACTTCTTTAAAGAGTTGATAGAGAGTATAGAAGTAAACCAAACTAAAAATGATACAGATTATTAGAAATACCAGGTATCTCCAATCCATAGGATTTGTTAAAAGTTGTGGAAAGGATACGAGGATAAAACAGAGAGATGCGTTTAGAAGACGTATTTTTTTTGATTGGATTTTCTGGAATCTCTGTCCCTTGTTCAATACAGGAAGGAATAAAAGAAAGATAATCAAGAAAGGATGCTCAATATGTCCAGAAAGTAGGAAAAAGGTAACAAAGATACTGATAAAAACATGACTGATCAGTAGTCTAGCTAGTGATTTCATAAGGAACCTCCTAGTCGTTTTCTTGGTCTTTCTTGGCTTTTCGAATGCGAAGAGAGACGATAATTTGTATGGTCACTCCGAAGAAGAGGGTAGCTAGGATAGTTGATACAAAATGCCCTGTATTTAAAAGAGAACCAAGATAATCCTTGCTATCATCGGTTAGGACATTCAGAAGCGGTATTCCAAAGAACATGCCAATGCCATAGATCAGACCAGCTTTTAGACCCGGAAAATGTAGCTGTTTACTTTCTTTCTTACTTAACATTTCGGGATCAATAGCTGTGATGCCCGTTTTCTTGGTTTGGGAGACCACATAGAGGGCAGCCATCATCGAAATGCCAAAAACCACGAGAGGATAGCCGATAGCGACAATTTGTGGGTATTTATAAGCAAGGACAAAGGGGATGAGGTTGCCAAATATCATGAGATAAAAGAGAACGATAAAGACCTGATTCCCGATACGATCGGCCTCGCGCCGTTTGTGTTCGTCAAGGGGGCCAGAAATGCCGTATGTGCGTTTGATGAGTTTGTCAGTGAGAGTTTCTTTTTTCATTTGTTTGCTCCTTTTTTAAAAATCGTCTTCCCAAAAGAGGCTATTGAGGTCAGTTTGGAGGCTGCGGGCGAGATTGAGACAGAGTTCCAGGGTTGGATTGTACTTGTCATTTTCAATCATGTTGATGGTCTGTCTCGAGACACCGATATCTTTGGCGAGCTCGAGCTGGGAAATGCCCAGTTCCTTGCGGAATTCTTTGACACGATTCATAGGGTCTCCTTTCTGATATGTCGCATATATTTGACTATATTATATTCTTTTGGAGATGAGTTGTCAAGTATATACGACATTTTTTTGAGAATTTTTTTCGAAGAAACTTAGCCTTGTCTGACAAGTGCAAGCTGGTCAGATTTGTGGTAAAATAGATAAGATATGACAAAAGAATTTCATCATGTAACGGTCTTGCTTCATGAAACGATTGATATGCTGGACGTAAAACCTGACGGTATCTACGTTGATGCGACTTTGGGAGGAGCAGGCCATAGCGAATATTTATTAAGTAAATTGAGCGAAAAAGGGCATCTCTATGCCTTTGACCAGGACCAGAATGCCATTGACAATGCGCAAAAACGTTTGGCACCCTATATCGAAAAGGGGATGGTAACCTTTATCAAGGATAACTTCCGTCATTTGCAGGCACGTTTGCAGGAGGCTGGTGTCCAGGAAATTGATGGAATTTGTTATGACTTAGGGGTGTCCAGTCCTCAGCTGGATCAGCGTGAGCGTGGCTTTTCTTATAAAAAGGATGCGCCACTGGATATGCGGATGAATCAGGAAGCTAGTCTGACGGCCTATGAGGTGGTCAATCATTATGACTATCATGACTTGGTTCGGATCTTTTTCAAGTATGGTGAGGATAAGTTTTCTAAACAGATAGCTCGTAAGATTGAGCAAGCGCGTGAGGTGAAACCCATTGAGACAACGACGGAGTTGGCAGAGATTATCAAGTCAGCCAAGCCTGCCAAGGAGCTCAAGAAAAAGGGGCACCCTGCCAAGCAGATTTTTCAGGCTATCCGAATCGAAGTCAATGATGAGCTGGGCGCTGCAGACGAATCCATCCAGCAGGCCATGGACATGCTGGCTTTGGATGGTAGAATCTCGGTCATTACCTTCCATTCGTTGGAAGACCGCTTGACCAAGCAATTATTCAAAGAAGCTTCAACAGTGGAAGTTCCCAAAGGCTTGCCCTTCATTCCAGATGATCTTAAGCCCAAGATGGAATTGGTATCCCGCAAGCCAATCTTGCCAAGTGCTGAAGAGCTAGCAGCCAACAATCGTTCGCATTCAGCCAAGTTGCGCGTGGCTAGAAAAATTCACAAGTAAGAGGAAAAACATGGCAGAAAGAATCGAAAAAACAAGCCAGTTATTGCAAACGAAGTTTAAAGGTTTTTCACGTGTGGAAAAGGCCTTCTATGTTTCGATTGCTGCAACAATGATTATCCTGGCAATTAGCGTTGTGTTTATGCAGACCAAGCTATTACAAGTTCAGAATGAATTGACCAAGGTCAATGCTCAAATCGAAGAAAAGAAAACCGAGCTAGACGATGCCAAGCAAGAGGTCAATGAATTGATTCGTTCAGAACGTTTGAAAGAAATTGCAAACTCTAAGGATTTGCAGCTGAATAACGAAAATATCCGAACAGCGGAGTAAGAAATGAAACAGTGGAAAGAAAAAATCATCCGTTATGCCGTTCGTAATCGTAAATCTCCAGAAGAAAACCGCCGAAGAGTAGGGAAAAGCCTAAGTTTATTGGCTGTCATACTCTTCGCTGTCTTTTTGGTCAACTTTGCGGTCATTATCGGAACGGGTAAAAAATTTGGTAAGGACTTGGTTCAAGAAGCAAACAAGGTCCATCAAACAACCAAGACGATTCCTGCAAAACGAGGAACCATCTACGATCGTAATGGAACACCTATTGCTGAGGATGCGACTTCGTATAATATCTATGCGGTTATTGACAAGACCTACAAGTCAGCAACAGGCAAAATTCTCTATGTAGAGGATTCTCAATTTAATAAGGTAGCTGAAATTTTCCATAAGTATCTGGATATGGAGGAGTCCTATGTCAAAGAACAGCTTTCTCAACCAGATTTGAAACAGGTATCTTTTGGTACCAAGGGAAATGGGATTACCTATGCCAATATGATGGCTATTAAAAATGACCTAAAAACTGCTGGCGTGGAGGGAGTTGACTTCACAACTAGTCCTAACCGCAGTTATCCCAATGGACAGTTTGCTTCTTCCTTTATCGGTTTAGCGCAGCTCCATGAAAATGAAGATGGCACCAAAAGGTTGATTGGAACCTCTGGTCTAGAGAGTTCTTTAAATAACATTCTGGCGGGTACAGATGGGATCATCACCTATGAGAAAGATCGTCTGGGAAATATTGTTCCGGGTACAGATCAAGCTTCCCAACAAACGGTAGATGGAAAGGATGTATACACAACCCTTTCTAGTCCCTTGCAATCCTTTATGGAAACGCAGATGGACGCCTTTCAGGAAAAACTAAAAGGCAAGTATATGACTGCGACCTTGGTTAGTGCCAAGACCGGTGAAATCCTCGCTACCACCCAACGACCTACCTTTAATGCAGATACTAAAGAAGGAATCACTGAGGACTTTGTTTGGCGTGATATTCTTTATCAAAGTAACTATGAACCAGGATCAGCCATGAAGGTTATGATGTTAGCTTCTTCTATTGATAATAATACCTTCCCAAGTGGAGAATACTTCAATAGCAGTGAATTTAAAATGGCGGATGCGACGACTCGAGATTGGGATGTTAATGAAGGTTTGACTACTGGTGGGATGATGACTTTCTTACAAGGTTTCGCTCACTCCAGTAATGTTGGAATGAGTCTACTTGAACAAAAAATGGGAGATGCTACTTGGTTGGATTATCTAAAACGCTTTAAATTTGGGGTTCCAACTCGCTTTGGCTTGACAGATGAATACGCTGGTCAACTTCCAGCTGATAATATTGTTAGTATTGCTCAAAGCTCATTTGGGCAAGGAATTTCAGTGACACAAACACAAATGCTTCGTGCCTTTACAGCTATTGCTAATGATGGAGTTATGCTGGAGCCAAAATTTATAAGTGCTATTTATGATACTAACAATCAGTCTGTACGTAAGTCACAAAAAGAAATAGTAGGAAATCCTGTTTCCAAAGAGGCAGCAAGCACAACTCGAAATCACATGATCTTAGTTGGGACGGACCCTCTATATGGAACTATGTATAATCACTACACAGGAAAGCCAATTATAACAGTTCCTGGACAAAATGTAGCAGTTAAATCCGGTACGGCTCAAATCGCTGATGAGAAAAATGGAGGATACTTGGTTGGTTCTACCAATTATATTTTCTCAGTTGTGACTATGAATCCTGCTGAAAATCCTGATTTTATCTTGTATGTAACGGTTCAACAGCCTGAGCATTATTCAGGTATCCAGTTGGGAGAATTTGCCACCCCAATCTTGGAGCGGGCTTCAGCTATGAAAGAATCTCTCAATCTTCAGTCAACTGCTAAGAACTTGGATCAGGTCAGCAAGACGACAAGCTATGCCATGCCAGCTACCAAGGACTTTACTCCAGGTGACCTAGCAGAGGAATTGCGTCGCAACCTTGTCCAACCAATCGTTATTGGAACAGGAACCAAGATCAAGGAACTCTCGGTTTCTGAAGGAGATAATTTGGAAGCTAATCAGCAAATCTTGATCCTGTCAGATAAGGTCGAAGAAATGCCTGATATGTATGGATGGACAGATGAAAATGTGCAAACATTTGCCAAATGGCTGAATATAGAAGTCGAGTGGGAAGGTAGTGGCAAAACGGTCAAGAAACAAAGTGTCCGTGCCAATACAGCCCTCAAAGATATTAAAAAAATGAAAATAACTTTAGGAGATTAAGATGATTAGTTCCATTAGTGCTGGAATTCTAGCCTTTCTATTGACCTTGATTGGCATTCCAGCCTTTATCCGATTTTATCGAAAAGCGCAGATTACAGGTCAGCAGATGCACGAGGATGTCAAGCAACACCAAGCTAAAGCTGGGACTCCAACCATGGGAGGTCTTGTCTTCCTTATTGTGGCAGTAGTGGTGAGCTTCCTTGTCGCTCTCTTTACCCAACAATTGACCAACAATGTCGGCATGATTTTGTTTATCTTGGTTTTGTATGGTTTGGTAGGTTTTTTGGATGATTTCCTCAAGGTCTTTCGTAAGATCAACGAAGGCTTGAATCCTAAGCAAAAGCTTGCTCTCCAGCTCCTTGGAGGAGTGATTTTCTACCTCTTTTATGAGCGTGGTGGCGATATGCTTTCAGTTTTTGGCTACCAAGTTCATCTGGGAATTTTCTATATCTTCTTTGCCCTTTTCTGGCTAGTTGGCTTTTCAAATGCGGTGAATCTGACGGACGGGATCGACGGCTTAGCAAGTATTTCCGTGGTGATTAGCTTATCGGCCTATGGTGTGATTGCTTATATGCAAAATCAACTGGATATCCTTCTTGTGATTCTTGCCATGATTGGTGGTTTGCTAGGCTTCTTCGTCTTTAACCACAAGCCTGCCAAGGTCTTTATGGGAGATGTGGGAAGTTTGGCTCTTGGTGGGATGCTGGCAGCAATCTCTATGGCCCTCCACCAAGAATGGCCCCTTTTGTTGATTGGGATTATCTATGTCTTTGAGACAAGCTCTGTTATGATGCAGGTTACCTACTTCAAACTTAGTGGTGGGAAGCGTATTTTCCGTATGACACCTGTCCACCACCATTTTGAGCTTGGAGGATTCTCAGGCAAGGGCAATCCTTGGAGCGAGTGGAAGGTTGACTTCTTCTTTTGGGGAGTTGGGCTTCTAGCAAGTCTCTTGACCCTAGCCTTTTTATACCTACTGTAAAACTAACTTTTGATGACAAAATAAAACAGGATGAAGGTGATCTTCATCCTGTTTTTGTGTGTTTAAAGGTTAGTTGGAGTCATCCTTTCTTCCTTTTAACATAAAAGTGGCTGTAAGGGCTAGGCTGAGTCCTGCTAAGAAGAGGAGTGGGTTGGACGCTTCTCCTGTTGCTGGAAGTTCTTCTTTAGGAGAATGATTTCCAGCTTTCGCAAGACTAGGACTAGCTGAAAGCTGTTCAGCCTCGTGTGCCAAAGTTTCTGCATCTGAAGAACTTGGTTTTTCATCTGTACTAGGGGCTGTTCCAGCAGCTTGATAGACGACAGCATAGGTACTGAAATGATTAGTGATGAATTCTACCTTTCCGTCTCGAACGGTGAAATCAAGGGCTTGCAACTCCTTGGTCGGAGTAATATAGTAGACCTTTTCTACGTTAGCTGAAATAGGCAAGCGAACCAAGACAGAGCCTTTTGGCTGCAAGCTATGATCGGTTGGATTTTTAAGCTGTAGGTCGTAAGCATCATAGGTCTTGCCAAAGAGTTCTTGAGCTAGGACACGTCGGCTAGAGATATGAGAAATTCCTTCTAAGTCAGTGACTCCACCAATGATTTCCACTCCAGTTTCCTTATCTTTTAAGACTCGAACTGGATAGTCAGGAAGGCTATGGGTCGGAGCGACCTGATCTCCACTGGTTCCGATAGGTTTGGTGTATTCAGGTTTTTCAACAGTAGGAGCTTCCTCTTGTCCTGCCGTTCCGATAGGGTCAGTGTATTCAGGAATTGTCACTGTAGGCGGTTCCTCTTGCCCTGCAGTCCCGATAGGCTCGGTGTATTCCGGAATGTCAACTGTTGGAGTTTCTTGTTCTCCTACAGTTCCGATAGGCTCAGTGTATTCAGGCTTTTCAACTGTAGGTGGCTCTTCTTGTCCTGCCGTTCCGATAGGGTTGGTGTATTCCGGAATTTCAACAGTAGGAGCTGGTTCCTCTCCCTTTCTTGTAGTTGGTTGCTTCTCATCAACTTTCTTTTCATCCTTTTTAGTAAAGACGGCTACGATAGGGCTGCTTGTGGTATTTCCTTGAATGGTATAAGCTTCAATGGCATTTCCAGCTTTGCGATCGGTTTCTTCAGGGATTGGGATTTGAACTTGATTGTCCTGGACTGATAGGATAGTCTGATCTCCACTTGTAACCAGATGCGTTTCATCCACCTTACGCAAAACTAGAGGATCTTTGACACCTGGGAAGGTCACTGCGATGGCTTCCCAATCTCCAGCTGGTAGGCTTAAGGAAATGGTTTTGTCATTTTCCTTAAGAGGCGCGATGCTAGGGCTATCTATACCAATAGCAGGGGCTTTGATGATATCAAAGGAATCTAGAGAAATTTTCTTGCGACCTTCTGGTGAATCTGGATCAACACGTAATGTCAGGGTGTGCGGACCGTCAGTGAGATTTGTAAATTCGCCAATAAAGGCTCTCTTTTCAGTTGCGCCTGACGTATAGAAATCCAAAGCAGGCATTTCTTTTCCATCCAGTGTCACAAGCGCTTTACCTAGCTCAGTAGTTTTCAAGCCATAGATACGAATGCCTGTACCAGTAAAGGAAATAGTTGCCTGAGCTTCTGAATCTGCACTAGAGTCGCTGTTATTAATATCAGCGTACTTTTCCGTGCCTCCGTAGAGTTCAGGGTCAGACCAGTCCTTAAACTGGGAGCCATACTGGATGCGCGAATCACGATCGTCCATTTTTTCAATCGTGCTTCCTTTTCCAGATAGGACCTTGAAGTAGTCTAAGGAAATTTTTGAGCGCTCACTACCACGTCCTTTGTGCTCACGTTTAACACGAAGAGTCAATGTGTGAGGTCCGTCAGATAATCCTGTGAAGCGACCGATGAGGCTACCTTTTTCAGTTGCCCCAGCAGTATGGAAGTCAAGCTCGCCGACTTCTTTGCCATCAATTTTGGCAGTGGCAAGACCTAGTTCAGATGATTTCAGTCCATAGATTTCGATACCAACGCCAGTGAAAGGAATGGTAGCAGTGATGTCTTCGTCTGTGTAGTCTCCTTTTGAAAGGTCAGCAAATTTCTCTGTTCCTCCAAATAATTCTGAGTCTGCCCAGTTTCCGAAGGCAGCTCCGTACTGGATGCGGCTATCTCGGTCGTCCATCAACTCGCTATAGGTTTCAACAGCGGCCTGTTCAGAAACTTGTGTGGAAACTTCGCCCAGCATAGCCTTGACAGTATAGGTGTAGGCATGTTGAGGATTGAGTGATCGGTCAATAAAGTGGGTTTGATTGGTTACAAATTCTCTGCTTGCAGAGGTTTGACCAGATTCGTCTTTCACTTGTCTTTGGATGACATAGTGGGTAGCGCCTTCTACTTGGTTAAAGGTAAGTTCGGCAGTGACTCCATTTTGTCGAACTGCTGTCAAACTGGTTACACGACCAGGGAAATGTTCAAAGGTAATGACGTCTCCTTTTTGAGTAGCTAGTTGGATGCGGCCATCTTTGAGGGTAGTTGCCTTGACTGCTTTGCCATTGACCTTAACCTGACTGGCTTCGATATTTGGATAGTCTACAACTAGATCTCCACCGACATTTGAAAGGAAGGACAAGCTTTGCAAGTTCTTATCTTTCCACTTCATGCTGACTTCAAAGTTACCACGGGCAATCAAGCCAGAAACCTGACCGTCTTTCCAAGCATCTGGAAGGGCTGGCAATGGCGCAATATAGCCAGTATGAGATTGGAGGAGCATTTCTGCCATTCCACTGGTTGCTCCAAAGTTGCCATCAATTTGGAAAGGCGCGTGGGTATCCCAAAGGTTTTCTAGGGTTGAGTATTTGAGCTGTTCAGCGAGTAAGCGATGGGCACGGTTACCGTCCAAGAGACGAGCCCAGAGGTTGATTTTATTGGCCTTAGACCAACCAGTACCCCCATCTCCACGGTGGTTGAGGGTAGCACGCGCAGCCTCTAGGTATTCAGCCTGGTCCTTGCTAAAGAGCGTACCTGGGAAGAGACCAACTAGATGGGAAACGTGGCGGTGGTTGTTTTCAATACCTTCGTTGGTGAATTGTGGGCTGTCTTCTTCGTACCATTCCTTGATGCGTCCCTCTTTGTTTATGTGAAGCGGTTTGAGTTTGTCAAATTTAGCCTTGACCTCTGTGACTAAGTCTTGGTCGACTTTCAGATGGTTGGCAACTTCCATGTAGTCGTGGAATAGCTGCCAGACTAGCGACTGGTCAAAGGTATTTCCAATCGTGATGGTACCGTGTTCTGGTGAGTAGGATGGAGAAGACACCCAACGGTCACTGGCCTTGTCATAGTGCAAGAAGGAATTCCAGAACTTAGCTGTTTCCTTCAACATAGGATAAATCTTTTCTTTGAGATAGGTCTCATCCTTGGTGAATTTATAGTGGTCATAGACATTCTGCATCATCCAAGCGTTGGCTGCTGGAGACCAACCCCAATAGTAATTCCAACCAGGAGTAGTCCAGCCAAATGGTGTCGCCTGAGTGTGGACTAGCCAACCATTTTCTTGTCCGTCTTTGGATTCGATACCTGCGTATTCTTTAGCAGCAATACGACCATAGTAGCGCATGTCGTCAATGTAATTGATCATTGGCTTGGCTGTTTCAGCAAGGTTGCTCATGTAGGCTGGCCAATAGTTCATTTGCAAATTGACATTGAGGTGATAGTCAGCGTTCCAAGGTGGATTGTCTACAGCATTCCAGACTCCTTGTAGGTTTGCAGGAAGGGCATCTGTCCGATTACGAGAAGAACTGATGAGTAAATAACGTCCGTATTGGAAGAAGAGTTCTTCCAATTTTTGTCCTTTTTCTGGGTTATAGCCTTGAAGGGCCTCTTTCGTCGTTTGAGCAGTCTTGTTTCCGCCTAGATTTAGTTTAACGCGGTTAAAGAGACTTTGATAGTCCTTGATATGGGCCTTTTTAAGTGTCTCGTAGTCTTTGGCCTTAGCTGCTTCGACAATCCCTTTAACTGTTTTTTCGAGGTCAATGTCTTTTCGATAGTTGGTTTTTGGATTCTGAGCAAAGTTAGTCTTGGCACTGAGATAGAGGGTTGCATAACTTGCGCCTGTAACGGTTAGAGTTTCGTCCTGAACAGTCACCGTTCCATCTGTTTTAATTCCTAGATAGGATGCAAATTTGAGGCCGTTATCTTTGACAGTTCCCTTTAGAAGGATTCCGTTTGCATCTGTAGTGACATGACCATTCTTATAGTTGGAATATTCCCAAGAGTAGTTGCCATTAGCAAGCAAGTCTTCTGTCAAGCTGTTCCAAAGGGTAAAGTCAAGTGTCTTGTTTCCTTTTTTGGTCAAGTGGGTCACAGTGACATCATCAGGATAACTGGAGAAGGTTTCGCGTTTGAAGGTCGTCCCATCTTGGGTGTAAGAAGTTGTCGTAGTGGCTTCAGTGATATCCAAACGACGATGATAATCAGTTACAGTATCTAGTCCTTTCTTCTGGTTATTAAAGACCATGAAGATATCTCCAAAGGCTAGATAACGTCCATACTGGGCGTTGTTTGGTCCAACTAGATTTTGTTCGGCGAGCTGTTTTGCCTTTTGGCGGTCACCAGCTTCGAGGACTTTACGTATCTCTGCTAAAACCTTGTAGCGATCCTTGTAGTTTCCTCCGTTATAGTCGGTGCTATCGGGTTGTGGTCCTCCTGACCAGAGGGTCTTTTCGTTGTACTGGATTCTCTCTTCCCCAATGAGTCCGAAAACCTTGGCTCCCATATCTCCATTTCCGACAGGAAGGGCTTGTTTTTCCCATCCATTATAGGAAGGGGGTGTTGGTTGATTGTAGTTAAGTTGATAGTTTTCTTGCTTTGTCACGGGTAGCTCGGTATTTTCATTCTCCTTGTTTTCGTTTGTTTCAACAATGGCTTCTTCACTAGCTTGACTATTTGTCTTCTGATTCTCCTCAGCTGGCTTGCTTTCGGAAACTACTGGACTCTCTGCTATAGGCGGATTTGTAGTTTCAGTAGTTTCAGTCGCTTCAGCTGCTTTGGGTTCACTATCAGGCTTAGTGATAGCTTCGACAGAGGTTGGTTCAGTTTGCTTGACCTCAACACTGTCTGCGGCTACAGTGTGGTTTACTAGAAAAACGGCCCCTAGTAAAACAGAAGCAGCCCCAACCGTCAGCTTGCGGATGCTATAGCGACAGGATTTCTCCCAAAAGTATTTTTTCATAAAACCCTCCTTTGTTTATTCGAAACCGCTTACATTTTATAAAGCAGTTTCGTTTAATTTGTTTCTATTTATCTCCTCACCTCCCATTCTAATGGTCGTTTAGCATTTGTCAAGAGGTTTTTGGTGAAAAACATATTTGAGATTGCTTTTTCTTAAAAAAGTAGAAGAAAGAGAGGAAAGGGTGGAATTATTCGTAATTTCATAATTCATTCTGATTGTAAGACTAACTTAGAATTAGCTTAACCCCCTCCCTGAAAGCGTAAAACAAACTAGTCAGGAAAGTCACTTTATGGTATAATATAGAAGACTCAAAAAGAAACAGGAGAAAAAGAATGGACTTACTTTTAGCAATTATCTTGATTGTGTTAGCTTTTCTAGGGGGAGCTCTTGGAGGGATGTACTTGGTTCGTAAGCAAATCGAAAAAGAATTTGCGGACAACCCACGTTTGAACGCTGAGGCAGTTCGTGCTCTTTTGAGCGCAAATGGTCAAAAACCAAGCGAAGCCAAGGTACAACAAGTTTACCACCAAATCATCCGCCAACAAAAAGCAGCCCTTGCTAACAATAAAAAGAAATAAATAGGAAAAGTCTGGGATGAAAGTTCCAGACTTCTCACTATGTTCAATAGTTCTCAAGGATAAGACTTTTTCCTTGCATTCTATTGATATTTGATTATGATTAAAAGAGAGGCAGTTGCCATTCTATCAAGCTGTCTGTCCGTTCATTTAGGACGAGTAATTATGATGAACTATCAATCAGAAAAAAGACTAGAAAGAAGACTGTATGGATAATCGACCAATTGGTTTTTTGGATTCGGGTGTCGGGGGCTTAACCGTTGTTCGTGAGCTCATGCGCCAGCTTCCCCATGAAGAAATCGTCTATATTGGAGATTCGGCACGGGCGCC
Organism: Streptococcus jiangnanensis; assembly: GCF_040888325.1. Taxonomy (GTDB): domain Bacteria; phylum Bacillota; class Bacilli; order Lactobacillales; family Streptococcaceae; genus Streptococcus; species Streptococcus jiangnanensis. Next base: position 104,850 of record NZ_JBFNFF010000004.1, read on the forward strand.
CTATGGTCCCCGTCCTGCTGAGCAAATCCGTGAATATACTTGGCAGTTGGTCAACTTTCTCTTGACCAAGGATGTCAAAATGATTGTCATTGCTTGTAATACTGCGACTGCGGTCGTCTGGGAAGAAATCAAGGCTCAACTAGACATTCCTGTCCTAGGTGTGATTTTGCCAGGAGCTTCGGCAGCCATCAAGTCCAGTCAAGGTGGGAAAATCGGAGTCATTGGAACGCCCATGACGGTCCAATCAGACATCTATCGTCAAAAAATCCATGATCTGGATCCGGATTTACAGGTGGAGAGTTTGGCCTGTCCCAAGTTTGCTCCCTTGGTGGAGTCTGGTGCCCTGTCAACCAGTGTAACCAAGAAAGTGGTCTATGAAACCCTGCGCCCCTTGGTTGGAAAGGTGGATAGCCTGATTTTGGGTTGTACCCATTACCCACTCCTTCGCCCCATCATCCAAAATGTCATGGGACCAAAGGTTCAGCTCATCGATAGTGGGGCAGAGTGTGTGCGGGATATCTCGGTTTTACTGAACTATTTTGAAATCAATCGTAGCCGAGATGCTGGACCTCTTCAACATCGTTTTTACACAACAGCCAATAGCCAAAGTTTTGCCCAGATTGGAGCAGAATGGCTGGAAAAAGAGATTCATGTGGAGCATGTAACTTTATGACAAACAAAATTTATGAATACAAGGATGACCAGGACTGGTATGTCGGTGTCTGGGATGTCTATGGAGGCATCTATAGCCTTATCAAAGATCCTCTCGAGCTTGATTTTATGGATTTAGCGCGGATTTTTCGTGACGAGGAAAACGGCTTTCCGATTACGATAACGGTGATGCGCTGGTCTTCTAACTTCCGTCTGCTCTCCTTTATCGTTGAGATTTTAAATGCAGAAGCAGGCCGCAATCTACAAGTTATCCAACGTCAGGGGGCTCTTCTCTTGGTTGAAAATGGAAAGCTTTTGCATGTTGAATTGCCTAAAGAAGGAGTCAATGTAGAAGCCTTCTTTGAAACTAACAAGGTCAGAGAAACCTTATTGATTGCAACTCGTAACGAGGGCAAGACCAAGGAATTCCGAGCTATCTTTGACAAGTTAGGCTACGATGTGGAAAATCTCAATGACTATCCAGATCTGCCTGAAGTAGCTGAAACTGGCATGACCTTTGAAGAAAATGCTCGACTTAAAGCAGAAACTATTTCCCAATTAACAGGCAAGATGGTGCTAGCAGATGACTCAGGTCTCAAAGTCGATGTCCTCGGCGGTTTGCCAGGAGTCTGGTCAGCTCGTTTTGCAGGTGTGGGAGCAACTGACCGTGAAAACAATGCCAAGCTCTTGCACGAATTGGCCATGGTCTTTGATCTCAAGGACCGTTCGGCTCAATTCCACACAACCCTAGTCGTAGCTAGTCCAAACAAGGAAAGCTTGGTTGTTGAAGCTGACTGGCCAGGATACATTAACTTTGAACCCAAGGGTGAAAATGGCTTTGGTTATGATCCGCTCTTCCTTGTGGGAGAGACAGGTAAGTCAGCGGCTGAATTAACCCTTGAAGAAAAAAATAGCCAATCTCACCGCGCCTTAGCCGTTAAGAAACTTTTGGAGGTATTTCCATCATGGCAAAGCAAACCATCATTGTAATGAGTGACTCCCACGGAGATAGCTTGATTGTGGAAGAAATCCGTGATCGCTATCTGGGGAAAGTCGATGCCATTTTTCACGATGGTGACTCTGAACTCCGTCCAGACTCTCCTCTCTGGGAAGGCATCCATGTCGTCAAAGGAAATATGGACTTTTATGCTGGTTATCCAGAACGTTTGGTGACTCAACTTGGTCCGACTAAGATTATCCAGACGCATGGGCACTTGTTTGACATCAATTTCAACTTCCAAAAGTTGGACTATTGGGCTCAGGAAGAAGATGCCGATATCTGTCTCTATGGTCACTTGCATGTGCCAAATGCTTGGATGGAAGGCAAGACTCTTTTTCTAAATCCAGGCTCCATCAGCCAACCAAGAGGAACCATCAGAGAATGCCTCTATGCCCGTGTAGAGATTGATGACAGCTATTTCAAAGTAGACTTTTTGACACGTAATCATGAGGTTTACCCAGGCTTGTCCAGGGAGTTTGCTCGATGATTGCCAAGGAATTTGAAGCATTTTTATTGGAGCAGGAAGAGACTTTTCTTACCCCCGCTGAGAATCTAGCAGCCTTGATTGATACCCATAATGCTGATCATGCGATTTTAGTGTTGAGCCAAATCACTTATACCCGTATCCCTGTTGTGACCTTTGACAAACGCTTTGTCGGGACTATTGGTCTGAGAGACATTTTGGCTTATCAAATGGAGCAAGGTTTGACGGATGAGCAGATGGCAAAGACAGACATCGTCAATATGACTAAGACAGATGTGGCAGTCGTCGCTCCAGACTATAACATCACAGAGGTCCTCCATAAACTGGTGGATGAACCTTTCTTGCCAGTGGTAGATGATGAAGGGATTTTTCAAGGAATCATCACGCGCAAGTCCATCCTCAAGGCCGTTAATGCCCTCTTGCATGACTTTAGTAAGGAATATGAGATTCGATGCAAATGAGAGATAGGATTTCAGACTTTTTAGGGGGAAAGCAGGGTTTGTCTGCCAATTCCAAGCAGTCCTATAAGTATGATCTAGAGCAATTTTTAGACATTGTGGGTGAGCGGATTTCTGAGACCAGTCTTAAGATTTACCAAGCCCAGCTAGCCAATCTAAAAATCAGCGCCCAGAAGCGAAAACTTTCGGCCTGTAACCAATTTCTCTACTTTCTCTATCGAAACGGAGAAGTGGACAGCTTTTACCGTCTGGAATTAGCCAAACAAGCTGAAAAGAAGACTGAAAAACCAGAAATTCTAGACCTAAACTCTTTTTGGCAGGAAAGTAATTATCCAGAAGGACGCTTGCTGGCGCTTCTTATCTTGGAAATAGGGCTCTTGCCAAGTGAGATTTTAGCCCTTAAGGTTGCAGATATCAATCTGGATTTTCAGGTGTTGCGAATTAACAAAGCTTCCCAACAGAGGATTGTCACCATACCCACGACCTTGATTCCAGAGCTAGAACCCTTGATGGGACAGACCTATCTCTTTGAAAGGGGAGGGAAAGCCTATTCTCGTCAGTGGGCCTTTCGTCAGCTGGAGTCCTTTGTCAAGGAGAAAGGTTTCCCAGAACTATCAGCCCAAGCCCTACGGGAACAGTTCATTCTAAGACAAATAGAAAACAAGGTCGATTTGTACGAAATTGCAAAAAAACTAGGATTAAAAACAGTCCTGACCTTAGAAAAATATAGATAATGGATATTAAATTAAAAGATTTTGAAGGGCCCCTGGACCTGCTCTTGCACTTGGTTTCTAAGTACCAGATGGATATTTACGATGTGCCCATTACGGAAGTTATCGAGCAGTATCTAGCCTATGTCTCAACTCTGCAGGCCATGCGTCTGGAAGTGACGGGCGAGTATATGGTCATGGCTAGTCAGCTCATGCTAATCAAGAGTCGCAAGCTCTTACCAAAGGTAGCAGAAGTGACAGACTTAGAGGATGACCTGGAGCAGGACCTTCTCTCTCAAATCGAAGAATACCGCAAGTTCAAACTCTTGGGTGAGCACTTGGAGGCTAAGCACCAAGATCGGGCCCAGTACTATTCCAAAGCGCCAACAGAGTTGATTTACGAGGATGCGGAGCTTGTACATGATAAGACGACCATTGACCTCTTTTTGGCTTTTTCAAATATCCTAGCCAAGAAAAAAGAGGAATTCGCTCAGAATCACACGACCATCTTGCGGGATGAGTATAAGATTGAGGACATGATGGTCATCGTAAAAGAGTCCTTGACTGGACGAGACCAGTTGCGCTTGCAGGATTTGTTCAAGGAAGCCCAGAATGTCCAAGAGGTTATTACCCTCTTTTTGGCAACCCTAGAGTTAATCAAAACCCAGGAATTAATCCTCGTGCAAGAGAAGAGTTTCGGAGATATCTATCTCATGGAAAAGAAGGAAGAAAATCAAGAGGCACAAAGCTAGACTTGATAGAGAGGAAAGATGAGTACTTTAGCAGAAATAGAAGCGCTCTTGTTTGTGGCAGGTGAAGATGGGATTCGGGTTCGTCAGTTGGCTGAACTCCTCTCACTTCCACCGACAGGCATCCAACAGAGTTTAGAAAAATTAGCCCAGAAGTATGAAAAAGACCAAGAGTCGAGCTTGTCCCTGATCGAGACAGGTGGTGCATACAGATTGGTCACCAAACCTCAATTTGCAGCGATTTTGAAGGAATACTCCAAGGCGCCCATCAATCAAAGTTTATCTCGGGCTGCTCTTGAAACCTTGTCCATCATTGCCTACAAGCAGCCGATTACCCGAATTGAGATTGATGCTATTCGTGGGGTTAACTCGAGTGGAGCCTTGGCAAAGTTGCAGGCTTTTGAATTGATAAGAGAAGATGGGAAAAAAGAAGTGTTGGGCCGCCCTAATCTCTATGTGACTACGGATTATTTCCTAGATTACATGGGAATTAACCATTTGGAGGAACTGCCAGTGATTGATGAGCGTGAGATTCAAGCTCAAGAGAGCCAATTATTTGGTGAAAGGATAGAAGAAGATGAGAATCAATAAATATATTGCCCACGCAGGTGTGGCCAGTAGGAGAAAAGCAGAAGAGTTGATCAAGCAAGGCTTGGTAACCGTCAACGGTCAAGTGGTGCGTGAACTCGCAACGACCATCAAGTCTGGTGACAAGGTCGAAGTGGAAGGTCAACCTATCTACAACGAAGAAAAGGTCTACTATCTGCTTAACAAACCACGTGGAGTGATTTCCAGTGTGACAGATGACAAGGGCCGCAAGACTGTTGTGGACCTCTTGCCCAATGTTAAAGAACGCATTTACCCTGTGGGACGTTTGGACTGGGATACATCAGGTGTCTTGATTTTAACCAATGATGGTGATTTTACGGATGAGATGATTCACCCCCGTAATGAGATTGACAAGGTCTATGTTGCGCGTGTTAAAGGTGTGGCCAATAAGGATAATCTCCGCCCCTTGACCCGTGGTCTTGAGATTGATGGCAAGAAAACCAAGCCAGCTGTTTATGAAATTCTCAAAGTGGATCCAGTTAAAAATCGCTCAGTAGTGCAGTTGACCATCCATGAAGGACGTAATCATCAGGTTAAAAAGATGTTTGAAGCCGTCGGTCTTCAAGTGGATAAGTTGTCTCGGACACGTTTTGGACACTTAGACTTGACAGGTCTTCGTCCAGGAGAATCCCGTCGCCTTAATAAAAAAGAAATCAGCCAACTACACACCATGGCTGTAACCAAGAAATAATGAAACGCATCTTAATAGCGCCAGTACGCTTTTACCAACGTTTTATCTCACCAGCCTTTCCACCCTCTTGTCGCTTTGAGCCGACTTGTTCCAACTACATGATTCAGGCTATTGAAAAGCATGGTTTCAAGGGTGTTCTGATGGGCTTGGCTCGGATTTTACGTTGTCATCCATGGTCGAAAACAGGCAAGGATCCCGTCCCAGACCACTTTTCCCTCAGACGAAATCATAAACAAAAAGAATCAGTCTGATTCTTTTTTGTATACTCTAGAAAGGAAGTTGGAAGATTAAGATTTTCACTATCCTTCTCCTATAAAAAGTGGTAAAATGGAGGACAGAAAGAAGGAACTGATATGACAACATTATTTTCAAAAATCAAAGAAGTAACAGAGCTTGCTGCAATCTCAGGTCATGAAGCGCCTGTCCGGACTTATCTTCGTGAAAAGTTGACACCACACGTGGATGAAGTAGTGACAGATGGCTTGGGTGGTATTTTTGGTATCAAGCATTCAGAAGCTGTCGATGCACCGCGTGTTTTGGTTGCTTCTCACATGGACGAAGTTGGTTTTATGGTCAGTGAGATTAAGCCAGACGGAACCTTCCGTGTGGTTGAAATCGGCGGCTGGAACCCTATGGTGGTCAGCAGTCAACGTTTTAAACTCTTTACTCGTGATGGTCGTGAGATTCCCGTGATCTCAGGTTCTGTTCCTCCACATTTGACTCGTGGAACAGGTGGACCAACCATGCCAGCTATTTCAGATATCATTTTTGATGGTGGGTTTGCAGACAAGGCTGAGGCAGAAAGCCTTGGTATCCGTCCGGGTGACACCATCGTGCCAGATAGCTCAGCGATCTTAACAGCCAATGAAAAAAATATCATCTCAAAAGCTTGGGACAATCGCTACGGCGTCCTCATGGTAAGCGAGCTAGCTGAAGCTTTATCAGGTCAAAAACTCGGAAATGAACTCTATCTTGGCTCGAACGTCCAAGAAGAGGTTGGTCTTCGTGGCGCTCATACTTCTACAACTAAGTTTGACCCAGAAGTCTTCCTAGCAGTTGATTGTTCACCTGCTGGTGATGTTTATGGTGGTCAAGGCAAGATTGGGGATGGAACTTTGATTCGTTTCTATGATCCAGGTCACTTGCTCCTCCCAGGTATGAAGGATTTCCTTTTGACAACGGCTGAAGAAGCTGGCATCAAGTACCAATACTATTGTGGAAAAGGTGGAACAGACGCTGGAGCAGCTCATCTGAAAAATGGTGGTGTCCCATCTACAACTATCGGTGTCTGCGCTCGTTATATCCATTCTCACCAAACTCTCTACGCGATGGATGACTTCTTAGAAGCCCAAGCCTTCTTGCAAGCCTTGGTGAAAAAATTGGATCGTTCAACGGTTGATTTGATTAAACATTATTAAACATAAGGGAGGTGCCGGATGGTAGAACCAAACCTAGAAAGCCTTATAAAAGACCTCTACAACCATGCCCGTCAGGGTTTGAGTGAAGATTTAGTTGCTGCTCTCCTAGAGACTGCTAAAAAACTACCAACTACAAATGAGCAATTACTAGCAGTCCGTCTCTCAGGACTGGTCACCCGTGAATTGCTCATCAATCCCAAACACCCAGCACCTGAATTGATCAATTTGGCGCGTTTTATCAAAAGAGAAGAAGCCAAGTACAGGGGCACTGCAGTTTCTGCTATTATGTTTGGAGAGCTATTTAAAATGCTTTGATTCCATTGTGAATCAAAGCATTTTTTATATGCTAGAACAGACATTCTTGATGAGTAAACGAAAAAAGCCATCCCATTCAGGATAGCATTTTGGTGCTTAGATTTGTTCAGCAATGACCTTTTCAGCTAGGTTCATGGCGTGGTCAGACACACGAGTGTAGTGGGAAATGATGTCGATAAAGTTGACTCCAGCTTGTGTAGAACACTCACCCTTGTTAAGGCGTTTGATGTGGGTCTTTCTGAGAACGCGTTCCATATTGTTGATTTCTTTATGGCGTCCAATCAGACTCTGAGCTTTTTCAATATCATTGTTTTCCACACTATCAAGGGCATCTTTGATAAATGCAGTTGTTGCTTGATAAATCTCAGCTAATTCCTCCAAAGCAGCTTCAGAGAACTGAACATTCTTACGTTGGAGGTAGTCTGTTAGGTTGAGCAAGCCTTCTGCGTGGTCCCCAATCCGTTCCAAATCACGAGATGAATCCAGGATGTTAGTCAAGACTTCACTTTCCTTTTGACTCAAGGATTCGCTTGAGAGTCTGATGAGGTAACGAGTGAGTTTTTCATCGATGGTGTTGATGGCTTCCTCTGTCTTGTGCCCTTTTTCAGCTACCTTTTCATCCAAACCGATGATATAGGTATAAGAAAGGTCAAAAGCTTTGGCTGCATAGTTTCCTAAGTGCAAAAGTTCTTTTTTGGCATTTCCTAGAGCGATAGAAGGAGATTGCTGGATAAGTTGCTCGTCGAGATAGAGGGGCTCGTACTTGACAACCTCGTCTTCACCAGGGATGAGCTTGGTTACAAAGTAGGCCAAGGCTCCGATGAATGGAAATTGTACAATGGTGTTACTTACGTTAAAGGCACCGTGAGAGAAGGCGATTGTCATCTCAGGTGAGAGGTGAAGGAGTGCCTGGAAGTACTCGATCATAGCAGTAAAGGGGCCTAATAGGATTAAGCAAAGAATAGTTCCTAAAACGTTAAAGGTAACGTGGGTTGCCGCAACGCGCTTTGCAGAGACATTGGCTCCAGCTGCCGCAATGATAACTGTTAGGGTTGTCCCGATATTATCTCCGAAAAGAACTGGTAGTGAACCTTTAAGATCAAGGAACCCACCTGCATAGAGACCTTGCAAAATCCCGATTGTAGCCGAGGAAGCCTGGATGAGGACGGTAATCACTGCACCGGCTACTACTCCTAAAATAGGATTTTGTCCCAAGGTTACCATATATTCCTTGAATTGTGGTAAATCTTTAAGTGGGCTCATACCGGCACTGATGAGGTTGAGAGCGTAGAAGATTCCCCCTACACCAAACAGGATGCGCCCGATATTGTTTGCTGTTCTGTTTTTTGTGAAGAAGAGGAACATGGTTCCAAGGAAAATCAAGGGTAAAGCATACTCGCCTAGTTTGAAACCGATGATAAAGGAAGTAACGGTGGTTCCAATATTGGCTCCCATGATAATTCCGATAGCCTGTCTAAGAGTGAGAAGACTAGCGCTGACCAGTCCGACCGTGATAACTGTAACCCCCGTACTTGACTGAATGAGGGCAGTCACGACGATTCCGACTAGAACGCCTAAAAAAGGATTGCTAGTGTACTTGTCAATGTAAAAACGAAGGCGATCTCCAGCAGCTTGTTGCAAACCGTCTCCCATGGTCTTGATACTGTATAAAAACAGTCCTAGACCTCCTAAAAAGTGAAATAAAATTTCCTGCCAATTAATGGACATTTCTTTTTCCTCCGGAAAATAATAACGGAATTTCTCCTATTCTATTTTAAAGGATAAAAGTAAATCTCACAAGTGTTTAGCTGAAATTTTCATAAGAAACAAGAACTTTCTTTTAAAATGAGAGATAGATTCCCTTTAAGATAGATGATTTATAGGATTGTGTCCAAATTTTACTGATTATTATCCTAGTTATAGTTTTTATGTTAAATAGATTGACATCGCTTTCATATAGGATAAAATGAAGATGATTCTGTTCTGGTAGTGTGCACTGAGAACAGTTACTTTTTATCAAAAAGTAAAGCGCTTACTTTATATTTTATTAGGAGGATAAGATGAAAAATCTATTTTTTGAAAAACGTTGCCGTTACAGTATTCGTAAGCTGTCAATCGGGGCTTGTTCCTTGATGATTGGTTCAGCTCTATTTGTGAGTCCAGCTCTTGCCGAACAAGTCGCAGTCCCTGAAACAGCTGCAAATACGAGCGCTAAAGCGACAAGTACTAGTGAGACAACTAATCCAGATACTGCAGCTCTCGAAAAACAATTAGAGGAAACTGAAAACAAAGTAGCTGAGCAACCAATTTCAGAAAACACTCCAGCAATAACGGATCTGGTTAATGAAAAAGAAGAAGCGAAGCCAGCTCTGACAGATAAAACTGAAAAACCTGCTCAACCAACTGAAAAAGAAGAAGTCAAACCAGCGGAAGCTCCTCAAGTGACTGAGAAGAAAGCCGACAAACCGACTCTAGCAGACGTTCCTAAAAATGAAGAAAAGAGTCTCCGACCAAAAGAAATCAAATTTGATACTTGGGAGGATTTGTTGAAATGGGAACCGGGTGCGCGTGAGGATGATCCCATTAACCGTTCATCAGTTGAACTCGCCAAGCGCCACAGAGGGCAGTTGGTCAATGAAAAAGCAAGCAGAAGAGCCAAGGTTCAGGCGCTAGCAAATACCAACTCAAAGGCCAAAGACCACGCTTCTGTAGGTGGAGAAGAATTCAAGGCCTACGCTTTTGATTACTGGCAATACTTGGATTCAATGGTCTTCTGGGAAGGTCTAGTTCCAACTCCAGATGTCATTGATGCAGGCCACCGCAACGGAGTTCCCGTTTATGGAACCCTCTTTTTCAACTGGTCAAATAGCATTGCCGACCAAGAGAAATTTGCAGCTGCCTTGAAACAAGACGCAGATGGCACCTTCCCTATCGCACGCAAACTTGTCGATCTTGCTAAGTACTATGGATTTGATGGTTACTTCATTAACCAAGAAACAACGGGGGAATTGGTAGCACCTCTTGGTGAAAAAATGCGCCAATTCATGCTCTATACAAAAGAATACGCAGCCAAAGTCAACCATCCAATCAAGTATGCTTGGTACGATGCCATGACCTACAAATACGGTCGTTACCACGAAGATGGTCTAGGTGATTACAACTACCAGTTCATGCAAAAAGAAGGTGACAAAGTCCCTGCAGATCAATTCTTTGCCAATTTCAACTGGAACAAGGAAAAGAATGACCACTCCGTAGAGATGGCAAAATGGCTAGAACGTAGCCAGTATGATGTCTTTGCAGGCTTGGAATTGCAACAAGGTGGCTCTTATAAGACTAAAGTCAAATGGGATGCCCTCTTAGATGAAAAAGGCAAGTTGCGTTTGTCGTTAGGACTTTTTGCACCAGATACGATTACCAGTCTAGGAAAAACAGGCGATGACTACCACAAGAACGAAGACATCTTCTTTACAGGTTACCAAGGAGATCCAACGGCTCAAAAACCAGCAGATAAAGAGTGGTATGGAATTGCCAATTTAGTTGCTGACCGTACACCAGCAGTAGGTCGAACCTTCACGACCTCCTTTAATACAGGTCATGGTAGAAAATGGTTTGTAGACGGTAAAGTTTCTAAGGATTCTGAGTGGAACTACCGTTCTGTTTCAGGTGTCTTGCCAACATGGCGCTGGTGGCAGACTTCAACGGGGGAAAAACTTCGTGCAGAATATGACTTTACAGATGCCTATAATGGAGGTAACTCCCTTAAATTCTCAGGTGATGTAGCTGGTAAGACGGACCAAGATGTGAATTTGTATTCTACTAAACTAGAAGTAACGGAGAAAACTAAACTTCGGGTTGCCCACAAGGGAGGGAAAGGCTCGAAAGTTTATATGGCCTTCTCTACGACTCCAGACTACAAATTTGAGGATGCAGCTGCATGGAAAGAACTGACTCTCTCTGATGACTGGAAGAATGAAGAATTTGACCTTAGCTCACTAGCTGGAAAAACCATCTATGCAGTCAAACTCTTCTTCGAGCATGAAGGAGCTGTAAAAGATTATCAGTTTAACCTAGGTCAATTAACAATTTCAGATAATCACCAAGCACCACAAGCGCCTACAGGCCTTTCTGTGGTGAAACAATCTCTTAAAAATGCCCAAGAAGCTGAAGCAGTGGTCCAATTTGCTGGTAACCAAGATGCGGATTTCTATGAAGTCTACGAAAAAGACGGTGATAACTGGCGTTTGTTGACAGGTTCATCTGCTTCAACCATCTACTTGCCAAAAATTAGCCGTTCTGCTAATGCGACTGGTAGGACTCAGGAACTGAAAGTCGTTGCAGTTGGTAAAAATGGGCTCCGTTCTGAGGCTGCAACTGCGTCATTCAACTGGGGGATGACTGTTCAGGATACAACTCTCCCAAGACCTTTGGCTGAAAATATTGTTCCAGGGGCAACGGTTATTGGTAGCACTTTCCCTAATACTGAAGGCGGGGAAGGCGTCGAAGGCATGTTGAACGGTACGATTACAAGTCTGTCAGACAAGTGGTCTTCAGGACAATTGAGCGGTAGTGTCGATATTCGTTTGACCCAACCACGTCGTGTTGTCAGATGGGTAATGGATCATGCGGGAGCTGGTGGTGAGTCTGTTAACGATGGTCTGATGAACACCAAGGACTTTGATCTTTATTACAAGGATACAGATGGCGAGTGGAAACTAGCTAAGGAAGTCCGTGGCAATAAAGCGCACGTTACAGATATCACTCTTGACAAACCAATCACCGCGCAAGACTGGCGTTTGCATGTCATTACATCTGATAACGGAACACCTTGGAAAGCCATTCGTATCTACAACTGGAAGATGTACGAAACATTGGACACAGAAAGTCAAAATATTCCAATGGCTAAGGTAGCTACCCGTTCACTTGGAAACCACCAAGTTCAACTAGGCTTCTCTGATGTTCCAGCGGGTGCAACTATCACCGTTTACGACAAGGCAGATTCACAAACACCGATTGCAACTTTGAAGTCTGAAACTGGAGGCGACTTGGCAACAGCACCATTGGGCTTTGACAAGCAACCAACTCTCCTCTACTATCGTACCCAACTACCTGGCAAAGAAATCAGTAACACCTTGGCAGTAGCGATTCCGCAGGATGAGAGAAAAATTGTTGCAGTTAGCCTTGAAAAAGGACCTAAGAAGACAGTTTATAAAGAGGGTGAAAAACTTGACCTCAGAGGCGGAACACTCCGTGTTCAATACGAAGGGGGGCAAGCCGATGAGCTGATCAACCTTACTCACTCAGGTGTGACAGTATCTGGCTACGACGCTCATCAAAAAGGGGAACAAAAGCTCACAGTCAGCTACCTTGGACTTCCAGTTACTGGTGACTTGAAGGTACAAGTGATAGGACAAGACCAAGGAAAACCAAAGGAAGTAGCAGGTCTGTACATTACTCAGAAACCGAAAACAGACTATCTAGTAGGAGAGCAACTGGATCTTGCAGAAGGTCGCTTCGGCGTTCTCTATGATGATGAGACAGAAGAAAGTCATGCCTTCACAGATCAAGGTGTTGAAATCACGGGCTATGATGCTCAGAAGACTGGACGACAAACCTTGACCCTTCATTACAAGGGGCACACCGCTGAGTTTGATGTCTTGGTTTCTCCAAAAGCAGCTGTCAACGATGAGTACCTAAAACAAGAAATCACTGCTGTCCAAGGCCGTCAGTCAACCCTTGCCTACACCTTCTCAAGCGAGGACAAACAAGCAGCACTAGTAGAGAAGCTCAATGCAGCGAAAGCTGTAGCAGAAAACCATAATGCTAGCCAAGAAGAAGTCAATCGGGCTTTGAATGAGTTGAAACAAGCAGGGACAGCCTTGGATGGAAATCAACGTTATCAGACAGCTAGAGAAGAATTGGAAGGTTTGCTCGAATCTGTCCGTGAAAAAGATCCTAAAGCTGAGTTGATTGCCCAAGCAGAAACTTTGTTGGCTTCAGAGATGCCAACTCCACAAGCTTTTGCGGAAATGAAAGAGAAGCTAAATAAGAAACTAGCTCCTGCAGAAGAAAGTCACCATGTTGGAAGCGTGGATCCAAATGAAGTGGCTCCAACGGTTGAGGCACTCCCTGAACTAGTTATTGAAACTGAAACAACAGCCTATGAACGTCAGGAGCGACCAAACGCCGAACTTCTCAAAGGACAACGCCGTATTGTGCAAGCTGGAGTTGAAGGTCAAATTCGTCGTTTTGTAGAAGTAGATAGCCAAGGCAAACGTACCCTTCGTTCGACTGAGGTTCTCAAGGAAGAAATTCCAGAAATCACCGAAGTTGGTACAAAAGTTCTATCAAGCAACCAACCAGCTGAAGGTGTGAAAGATTTAGTTCTAGCAACTCCGAAACTGGAAGTTGAAGAGGGAACAGTTTCCTTCGAACATCAGGAACGACCAAATGCAGCCCTTCTCAAAGGACAACGCCAGCTAATTCAAGCAGGTGTGGAAGGTCAAGTTCGTCGCTTTGTAGAAGTTGATGGTCAGGGCAAACGCACTCTTCATTCTATTGAGGTTCTCAAGGAAGCCCTTCCAGAAATTGTTGAAGTAGGAACGAAAGAGGAGCAAGTCTCACAAACAAGGGATCAAGCTCTTTCAGCAGCACCAGCAAAAGTTGAAGAAATAAGTAAAGGGCTTCCAAATACGGGAGCGACAAGAGATGCTAGTCTAGTAGCGCTGGGACTCCTCGGAGTAATGAGTGGCTACGGCTTGCTCTCTAAAAAGAGGAGAGAAGACTAATCAGATTTACGAATCTTGGATTTTCTCATAAAAATTAAAAAACAAGGTTTGACTGTAGATTAGTCAGACCTTGTTTTTAGTTTTGAAATTGAAGAGTAAATTTGAAGCTAGATTTTTGTTATTCAATTCCTTGGATAAATTTTTGGAAACGATAGGTGTCGAAATAAATATTGGATGCAACTAATTTATCAAACTCATCGAATTTCAGAAATTCTGCGACATCCAGTTCAAGTTCTTTTCCTTGAGGAGAATGTAGACGGTAGCGATTTAAAGCTGAGACTGCTCGACCATCAACAAGTAATTGCTTCACTTCAAGATGCTGGCTCAAAGCATAGAATTGGCCTGCGCCTTGCAAATAAACATCACGTCCTTGTCGAATTTCTATACTATCGCACATGCCATAGTCAAAGTTTTCAGCTACGAAATCTTCCCAGCCTCCCTCATTTACTGCCGTAAAATAGCTTTCTGCAAGTGTTTTTGTATCCATTTGGAACCTCCTGTAAAATAATTGGGCTATGATGAATATCACGAAATATTTTGCCCACTTAAGAGTATACAAAAGGAAATATGACTACAGGTTGTCATATTGCTGAAGATTTTTTTTGAGAGTACTGACCAGTAGATTTTGTAAGTGACTTGGAGATACGACCTTTACTTGATAACCAAAGCTTAAGAGTAAATCAAAAAATGCAGGAGTTAAAGCTCTGAATGCCTGAACTTTTATTATTTCGTCCTCGACTCTGATTTCTTCTTCCGTGAAGTGATCGTAGATTTTTGGGAGTGCAAATCTTGTAAAAACTAGTTCGATTTCTTCTCCTTGCCCCTCCACTTTATGTTTTGGGGGATTTAAAAAAAGCTCTAACTTTTCTTGAGATAAACGTGGATAATCGAATGGTTTATCTTTTATCTCCACTAGTTCTAGTTCACGAATTCGAGTTAATTTAAAAATACGAAAATCTAATTTTTCTAAGCAGTAACCGATAACATACCAAGCATTCAGTTTATAGATCAATCTGTATGGGATAATTGTTCGCTGACTTTTCTCCTGTTTTTTCGAATAGTAAGAAAAAGAAATCATCTGTTCAGTTTGTATCGCTTCCTCAATTTCTAGTAAAAACTTTGTATTAAGAGTCCAGGAACTGAGATCAAAGTAAAAAGGACTGTTTGCTCTTGTAATTTCTTGAGAAGACAGCTTGTGTTCGATACTGTCAAGACTTGAATGACCAACGATTTTACTAACATTTTGGCTCATATTAATGATAAACTGTCTCTCCTCCTCAGTGAAAAAGTTTCTGTCTATCTTATAGTCGCTCGGTATATAGAAACCTCCCTTATCTCCACGTTCCGAATAGATTGGGATCCCCGCTAAACTGAGTGTATCCATGTCCCTATATACAGTTCGAGTAGATATTTCAAATCTCTCTGCAATCTCTTTAGCTGTTATTCTCTTCTTATTTAAAAGAGACAGTAAAATATAAATTAGTCTTTCTAATTTCATGGTAGCAATTCCCCTTCTTTTAATCTCAAATAGCACAAACTAAAGAAACTATTTTAGTTATATTGTATAATAAGAAACCTAGCAATTCAAAAAGAAGGACTGTAGAGTTTAGAATATTAAGGATTAAAGTGTTAGAAAAAGAATGGTATAGAAGTAATTAGGCAGATCAATCAAGAATTTGCCTAAATTATTCCAACCGAATTATGTGAAGATTACTATTTCCCGCACTGCAATCCTAGGTTTTTAGGTTAATAGATAGAAGAATGAACAAGAAAAGTTTAGGGTTTTTCTATCTCTTTTGCGGATTTTGTGATATAATTAACACGTATAAAAAAAAGAAGGAGTCATATCTAATGGCAAAATTGACTGTTAAAGACGTTGAATTGAAAGGGGAAAAAGTTCTCGTTCGTGTTGACTTCAACGTACCTGTTAAAGATGGCGTGATTACCAATGATAACCGTATCACTGCAGCTCTTCCAACTATCAAGTACATCCTTGAACAAGGTGGACGTGCAGTCCTCTTCTCTCACCTTGGACGTGTAAAAGAAGAAGCAGACAAAGAAGGTAAATCACTTGCTCCTGTAGCTGCTGACTTGGCTGCTAAATTGGGACAAGAAGTTAAATTTATCCCAGGTGTTACACGTGGTGCTGAATTGGAAGCCGCTGTTAACGCTCTTGAAGATGGACAAGTTCTCTTGGTTGAAAACACTCGTTTCGAAGATGTTGACGGCAAGAAAGAATCTAAAAACGATCCTGAACTTGGTAAATACTGGGCTTCACTTGGAGATGGTATCTTCGTAAACGATGCATTCGGTACTGCTCACCGTGCACACGCATCTAACGTTGGTATCTCAGCAAACGTTGAAAAAGCAGTAGCTGGATTCCTTCTTGAGAACGAAATTGCCTACATCCAAGAAGCAGTTGAAGCTCCAGAACGTCCATTCGTAGCGATCCTTGGTGGTTCAAAAGTTTCAGACAAAATCGGTGTTATCGAAAACTTGCTTGAAAAAGCTGATAAAGTGCTTATCGGTGGTGGGATGACTTACACATTCTACAAAGCTCAAGGTATCGAAATCGGTAACTCACTTGTAGAAGAAGACAAATTGGATGTTGCAAAAGCTCTTCTTGAAAAAGCAAATGGCAAATTGATCTTGCCAGTTGACTCAAAAGAAGCAAACGCATTTGCTGACTACACTGAAGTGAAAGACACTGAAGGTGAAGCGGTTGATCCAGGTTTCCTTGGTTTGGATATCGGTCCTAAATCTATCGCTAAATTCGACGAAGCTTTGACTGGTGCCAAAACAGTTGTATGGAACGGACCTATGGGTGTATTTGAAAACCCAGACTTCCAAGCTGGTACAATCGGTGTCATGGATGCTATCGTGAAACAACCAGGTGTGAAATCAATCATCGGTGGTGGTGACTCAGCTGCTGCAGCCATCAACCTTGGCCGTGCAGACAAGTTCTCATGGATCTCTACTGGTGGTGGAGCATCAATGGAACTCCTTGAAGGTAAAGTATTGCCAGGATTGGCAGCACTTACAGAAAAATAAGCTTTCTTAGATGAAATCATAGAAAAGAGGAACTCTGTTTCCTCTTTTTTATAGCCCGAAATTAAAAACGCTTCCTATTGATTTTCACTCATAAAATCAACTAATTTATGTTAAAATGGTAGTAGAAAGTTGAGATTATGAGTTATTTTAAAAAATATAAATTTGATAAGTCACAGTTCAAGCTTGGTATGCGAACCTTCAAAACAGGGATTGCCGTATTTATAGTTCTCTTGATTTTTGGTTTTTTTGGCTGGAAGGGGCTTCAAATCGGAGCATTGACAGCAGTCTTCAGTTTACGAGAGAGCTTTGATAAGAGCGTCCATTTTGGAACTTCGCGTATCTTAGGAAATAGTATTGGCGGTTTTTACGCCCTTGTCTTTTTCCTCTTAAACACTTTATTTCATGGAGCCTTTTGGGTAACCTTACTAGTTGTTCCGATTTGCACCATGTTAACCATTATGACAAACGTTGCCATGAACAACAAGGCAGGAGTTATCGGTGGTGTAGCGGCTATGTTGATTATTACCCTATCAATACCAAGCGGAGAAACATTTTTGTACGTGTTTGCGCGCGTATTTGAAACATTTATGGGAGTTTTTGTCGCAATCCTTGTTAATTATGATATTGAGCAACTGAAACTCTTTTGGGAGAAAAAAAGAAAATAATGTTACATTTTATGACATTATTCGTTGACGTTTGTCTTTTTTTAGACTATAATAGACAGGAAGAAGGAAATTGTAAATGAAGGAAAGAGAATTTCGCCGAAATATGGCTGTTTTTCCTATCGGCAGTGTTATGAAGTTGACCGATCTCTCGGCGCGTCAGATTCGTTATTATGAAGATCAAGAGTTGATCAAACCTGATCGAAACGAAGGGAACCGTCGCATGTATTCTTTGAATGACATGGATCGTCTACTTGAAATCAAAGATTATATCTCTGAAGGTCATAATATTGCTGCGATTAAGAAAAAATATGCTGAACGCGAGGCGAAGTCCAAGAAAGCTGTGAGTCAGACGGAAGTGCGTCGTGCACTTCACAATGAACTCCTCCAGCAGGGGCGCTTTGCTTCAGTACGGTCACCCTTTGGTCGCGGTTAGGCAATCGCAAGTAGTCATATATTAAGGAGAAAACCCATGCCAATCACAGCTGCAGATATTCGTCGTGAAGTCAAGGAAAAAAATGTTACCTTTATCCGTCTCATGTTTTCAGATATTCTGGGAACCATGAAAAACGTCGAAATTCCTGCTACAGATGAACAGTTAGATAAGGTCTTGTCAAACAAAGCCATGTTTGATGGCTCTTCTATTGAAGGTTTTGTACGTATCAATGAGTCAGATATGTACTTGTACCCAGACTTGGATACATGGACAGTCTTCCCATGGGGAGATGAAAATGGAAGTGTTGCAGGTTTGATCTGTGATGTCTATACAACAGAAGGCGAACCCTTTGCAGGTGACCCACGTGGTAATCTGAAGCGTGCACTTCGTCATATGGAAGAAGTAGGATTCAAATCCTTCAACCTTGGTCCAGAACCAGAATTCTTCCTATTTAAGTTGGATGAAAATGGGGATCCAACTCTTGAGGTAAATGACAAGGGTGGCTACTTCGACTTGGCCCCTACTGACCTTGCAGACAATACGCGTCGTGAAATTGTGAATGTCTTGACCAAAATGGGATTCGAAGTAGAAGCGAGTCACCATGAAGTTGCGGTTGGACAACATGAGATTGACTTCAAGTATGATGAAGTCCTTCGTGCCTGTGACAAGATTCAAATCTTTAAACTTGTTGTTAAAACCATTGCTCGCAAACACGGTCTTTACGCAACCTTTATGGCGAAACCAAAATTTGGTATCGCTGGATCAGGTATGCACTGTAATATGTCCTTGTTTGATGCAGAAGGAAACAATGCCTTCTTTGATCCAAATGATCCAAAAGGAATGCAGTTGTCTGAAACGGCCTATCATTTCCTTGGTGGCTTGATCAAACATGCTTACAACTATACTGCTATCATGAACCCAACAGTTAACTCATACAAACGTTTGGTTCCAGGTTATGAAGCACCTGTTTACATTGCTTGGGCTGGTCGTAACCGTTCGCCACTTGTGCGCGTACCAGCTTCACGTGGTATGGGAACTCGTCTTGAGTTGCGTTCAGTGGACCCAATGGCAAACCCATACATCGCGATGGCAGTTCTATTGGAAGTTGGTTTGCATGGTATTGAAAACAAAATCGAAGCACCAGCTCCTATCGAAGAAAATATCTACATCATGACAGCAGAAGAGCGTAAGGAAGCTGGAATCACCGACCTTCCATCAACTCTTCATAACGCCTTGAAAGCTTTGACTGAGGATGAAGTGGTCAAGGCAGCCCTAGGTGAACACATCTACACTAGTTTCCTTGAAGCCAAACGTATCGAGTGGGCTAGCTATGCGACCTTTGTTTCACAATGGGAAGTTGATAATTATTTAGATCTTTACTAATATAGAAGAAAGATTGCCTGAGGGTGATCTTTTTTGCATTTTATATCGAACTGTGATATATTTTATATAACGAAGTGCGATGTATCGAATTAAATAGGAGGTGTGGTTAAATGGAATTAACAGATAAGATCAGGCGTGTTTACCTTCCCATGACTGAAACAGGTTTTTATATCTTGTTCTGTCTACAAAAGGAACGTCATGGTTATAGTATTACACAAAAGGTCAAGGATATGACAGATTCACAAGTTTTGATTAGTCCTGGAACTATGTATGGAACCTTGTCAAAAATGGAAAAGGATGGCTTGATCTCCTTTGTCCGAGAGGAGGAAAAACGGAAAATCTATCAGATAACAGATTTGGGACGAAAGGTTTTGGAGATTGAATTGAAACGTATTGAACGGCTCTATAGAAACAGTCGGGAGGAAGTATGATGGAAAAGAAGGTTGTATATCGGATATCTACAATTGCAGATTATGATAGAGAGGCCTTATACCTTGGGGAAATGCATGCTAAGGGTTGGAAACTTAGGAAAGTAAGCTATTCTAACTTAGTAGTTGCGGTTAAGTATACTTTTGAAAAGTGCCAACCGGAGCAGGTGTCTTATCAGTTGGACTTTTATCCCATGAAAAAATCAGAGAGAGCCTCCTATTTACAACTATTTAAAGACTGTGGCTGGGAGCATATTACAGACTTTAATTGTTTTTCCTATTTTAGAAAAGCACATTCTGGAATTGAATCGGATACTGAGTTTGAAATCTATAATGACGCTACAGGGAAGTTAGCTATGATGAAACGGATTTTAATAATGCGGATGCTTCCTATTTTGATTCTATTTTTAGCTCTACTACCGGTTTTCTCAAAGTTTGTCAGTGGAGCTAGTTCTTTCAGATGGGAAGTATTTTTGATTTTCATAATAGATTGGATTTTATTGATAGTTTTTGCGATTCAGATTTCTTATATTTTTTGGAAATTGAGTCAAAAGTGGAAAGAATTATCTGATAAATGAAACAATGCCTGTTTTCTAATTTGGAGGTAAGACAATGAATAGCAAAGTACAATTTCGGATTTTCACCATTGTTGATTTGGACAAGGAAGAAGAGTATTTGCGTGAGATGCACTTGAAAGGCTGGAGATATAGAACGAGTCGTTTTGGTTTTTTCTATTTTGACCAATGCCAACCAGACGATGTCATCTACCGTATATATGATTCTAGATTTCTTAAAAAGTATAAGCATGAACTGCAAGATTTTAGAAATAGCGGTTGGGAATTGATAGAAACAGGTTTTTGTTCAATTCTTCGTAAACCAACTTCTGATATACTTTCAGAGGAGAAAGTCTATATGAGTAAGGGTCTCAGATGGGAAGTTATGCGGTCTAGACTTCGTTCCTGTATAGCCACTTTTTCAGGTGGTCTTGTTGTTTGCATGAGTTTGTATCGAGAAAACTTGTCTCAGTCTTTCTTTATTATTTTCGTTTTATACACTTGTTTAATTTCTTATCTAATCTACGGCTTTTTTAGACTTAAAAGGAAATACCAAGTAGATGAGAAGTAAGATTCTAGGTCTTCAGACTGATTTTTAGCACTCTTGGTAAAAGAGTGCTAATTTTTTGAGTTTTTGTCTTGACATTCTCTTCTAAGGGTGTATAATAGAATCATGAGTTAGCACTTGGGTACATAGAGTGCTAATCGATTGGACAGAGAGGAGTGATGAGATGGTTACAGAGCGTCAGCAGGATATTTTAAATCTGATTATTGACATCTTTACCAAAACGCACGAACCTGTCGGATCCAAGGCGCTACAAGAGTCTATCAATTCTAGTAGTGCTACCATTCGTAATGACATGGCAGCGCTAGAGAAGCAGGGTTTGCTTGAGAAGGCTCATACCTCAAGCGGTCGGATGCCAAGTGTCGCGGGATTTCAGTACTATGTGAAACACTCGCTTGCTTTTGATAGACTGGCTGAAAATGAGGTATACGAGATTGTCAAAGCCTTTGATCAGGAGTTCTTCAAACTGGAGGATATTCTGCAAGAGGCTGCTAATCTACTGACAGACCTGAGCGGCTGTACGGTAGTAGCACTGGATGTTGAGCCGAGTAGGCAACGGTTGACAGCCTTTGATATCGTTGTTTTGGGACAACATACAGCCTTGGCAGTATTTACCCTAGACGAGTCCCGAACGGTTACCAGTCAATTTCTGATTCCAAGGAACTTCTTGCAGGAAGATTTGCTGAAACTGAAGAACATCATTCAGGAACGTTTCCTCGGTCACACGGTTCTAGATATTCACTACAAGATTCGGACGGAGATCCCGCAGATTATCCAGCGTTACTTCACAACAACGGACAATGTCATGGATCTCTTTGAACACATTTTTAAAGAAATGTTCAATGAAAACATTGTGGTATCGGGAAAAGTCAATCTCTTGAATTTTGCCAATCTAGCGGCCTATCAGTTCTTTGACCAACCGCAAAAGGTGGCTTTGGAGATTCGTGAGGGTCTGCATGAAGATCAGATGCAAAATGTCCGTGTTGCGGACAGTCAGGAGTCTTGTCTAGCAAACTTGGCGGTGATTAGCAGTAAATTCCTCATCCCTTATCGTGGTTTTGGAATTCTAGCGATTATCGGTCCGGTCAATCTGGACTACCAGCAATTGGTCAATCAAGTCAATGTTGTCAATCGTGTTTTGACCATGAAGTTGACAGATTTTTACCGCTACCTCAGCAGTAATCATTACGAAGTACATTAAGATTGAAATCATTAAAGGAGGCGAAAATGGCCCAAGATATAAAAAATGAAGAAATGAAAGAAGAGGAAGTTGTGGAAACAACTGAAGAAACAACTCCTGAAAAGTCAGAGTTGGACTTGGCAAATGAACGTGCAGATGAGTTTGAAAATAAATACCTTCGCGCTCATGCAGAAATGCAAAATATTCAACGCCGTGCCAATGAAGAACGTCAAAACTTGCAACGTTATCGTAGCCAAGACCTGGCAAAAGCAATCTTACCATCGCTCGACAACTTAGAACGTGCACTAGCCGTTGAAGGTTTGACAGACGATGTTAAAAAAGGATTGGAGATGGTGCAAGAAAGCTTGGTTTACGCTTTGAAAGAAGAAGGAATCGAAGAAATCGCAGCTGACGGCGAATTTGACCATAACTATCATATGGCCATCCAAACTCTCCCAGCAGATGATGAACATCCAGCAGATACCATCGCACAAGTCTTCCAAAAAGGCTACAAACTCCATGACCGCATCCTAAGACCGGCTATGGTAGTAGTATACAACTAGGCAATTCTGACGGTAGCTAAAGCAACTCGTCAGAAAACGGCAATCGCTATGGCGTTTGCCTAGCCTCCTTACTAACTCGTCGTCGAAATAATATCGATTTCGACTCCTCGTGTCGCAATATATATACATTGAAAACTTGTCCGAAACGACAATAAACTATGAAAGAAAGATAAAAAGCAAGTCGGAGGCTTGCAAGGATGATATTTCCCGCCGTGGTGAAAGTTTCAGTAGTTTTTGCTACTGAAACAGGGGATTTTTGAGACAATAGGCTCAAAAATAAGTGATGAAATCCCGTAGGGAGTTGCTCACGTCCCCACCACTTAAGGGGAATATTAAGAAAAGTCAAAAATAGAATATAAAATTTAAGGAGAAAAACACATGTCTAAAATTATCGGTATTGACTTAGGTACAACAAACTCAGCAGTTGCAGTTCTTGAAGGAACTGAAAGCAAAATCATCGCAAACCCAGAAGGTAACCGTACAACTCCATCTGTAGTATCATTCAAAAACGGAGAAATCATCGTTGGTGATGCCGCAAAACGCCAAGCAGTCACAAACCCAGATACAGTTATCTCTATCAAATCTAAGATGGGAACTTCTGAAAAAGTTTCTGCAAATGGAAAAGAATACACTCCACAAGAAATCTCAGCTATGATTCTTCAATACTTGAAAGGTTACGCTGAAGAATACCTTGGTGAAAAAGTAACCAAAGCAGTTATCACAGTCCCAGCTTACTTCAACGATGCTCAACGTCAAGCAACAAAAGACGCTGGTAAAATCGCTGGTCTTGAAGTAGAACGTATCGTTAACGAGCCAACTGCAGCAGCTCTTGCATACGGTTTGGACAAGACTGACAAAGAAGAAAAAATCTTGGTATTTGACCTTGGTGGTGGTACATTCGACGTCTCTATCCTTGAATTGGGTGATGGTGTATTTGATGTATTGTCAACTGCAGGGGACAACAAACTCGGTGGTGATGACTTTGACCAAAAGATCATCGACCACTTAGTAGCAGAATTCAAGAAAGAAAATGGTATCGACTTGTCAAACGACAAAATGGCTGTTCAACGTTTGAAGGACGCAGCTGAAAAAGCTAAGAAAGACCTTTCTGGCGTGACTTCAACGCAAATCAGCTTGCCATTCATCACTGCAGGTGAGGCTGGACCTCTTCACTTGGAAATGACTTTGACTCGTGCGAAATTTGACGATTTGACTCGTGACCTTGTTGAACGTACAAAAGTTCCAGTTCGTCAAGCCCTTTCAGATGCAGGTTTGAGCTTGTCAGAAATCGATGAAGTTATCCTTGTTGGTGGTTCAACTCGTATCCCTGCCGTTGTTGAAGCTGTTAAATCTGAAACTGGTAAAGAACCAAACAAATCAGTAAACCCTGACGAAGTAGTTGCTATGGGTGCGGCTATCCAAGGTGGTGTGATCACTGGTGATGTGAAAGACGTTGTTCTTCTTGACGTAACACCATTGTCACTTGGTATCGAAACAATGGGTGGTGTCTTCACAAAACTCATCGACCGTAACACAACAATTCCAACATCTAAATCACAAGTCTTCTCAACTGCAGCGGACAACCAACCGGCCGTTGATATCCACGTTCTTCAAGGTGAACGTCCAATGGCAGCAGATAACAAGACTCTTGGACGCTTCCAATTGACTGACATCCCGGCTGCACCTCGTGGAATTCCTCAAATCGAAGTAACATTTGACATCGACAAGAACGGTATCGTGTCTGTTAAGGCCAAAGACCTTGGAACTCAAAAAGAACAAACTATTGTCATCCAATCTAACTCAGGTTTGACTGATGAAGAAATCGACCGCATGATGAAAGATGCAGAGGCAAACGCTGAAGCAGATAAGAAACGTAAAGAAGAAGTAGACCTTCGTAACGAAGTAGACCAAGCAATCTTTGCGACTGAAAAGACAATCAAGGAAACTGAAGGAAAAGGCTTCGATGCAGAACGTGATGCTGCCCAAGCTGCACTTGATGAGCTTAAGAAAGCTCAAGAAGACAACAACTTGGACGAAATGAAAGCAAAACTCGAAGCCTTGAATGAAAAAGCTCAAGGACTTGCTGTTAAACTCTACGAACAAGCCGCAGCAGCGCAACAAGCTCAAGCAGGAGCAGAAGGCGCACAAGCAACAGGAAACGCAGGCGATGACGTCGTAGACGGAGAGTTTACGGAGAAATAAAATAGTCCAGTGGACTATTTTATCCCGAGCTTGAAAATCGGAGAGCGAGGTCGTTAAGAATGACTAATCACTAAAGTGATTGTCAATCTACTACAATCGCTATGATGACTTTTGCGTTGTAAGTATAAGAAGAAATCCAGAGGTTGCAACCCAGCCTCTGTTTTTCGGTAAAAAGGTGCTGAACCTAATTTATTTGAGTTTTTATCATCAATATGAAAGAAAGGAATTGAACCCGAACTAGATTGAGGTTTCGTTCCGAAATATTAACAGAAAGGAATAAGGGTGTTCATAATTGAACTCGAGCGGAAAGCTTGGAAATTAGATAAACCTCCTAAGAAATCAGGATTTCTTGTCGGTTTCCTAAATTTCAGTCGCTTTCTGTTCGCTCTTAGTATCTTGTATGAACAATACTGAATTTTATGATCGTCTGGGGGTGTCAAAAAACGCTTCGGCAGACGAGATCAAAAAGGCTTATCGTAAGCTTTCCAAAAAATATCACCCAGATATCAACAAGGATCCTGGCGCTGAGGAAAAATACAAGGAAGTTCAAGAAGCCTATGAGACTTTGAGTGACGACCAAAAACGTGCAGCCTATGACCAATATGGTGCTGCGGGTGCCAACGGTGGCTTTGGTGGTGCCGGTGGTTTTGGTGGCTTTGACGGAGCAGGTGGCTTCGGTGGTTTTGAAGATATCTTCTCAAGTTTTTTCGGGGGAGGCGGAGCTTCACGCAATCCAAACGCTCCTCGTCAAGGGGATGACCTCCAGTACCGTGTGAATTTGACTTTTGAAGAAGCTATTTTTGGAACAGAAAAAGAGGTTAAATACAATCGTGAAGCAAGCTGTCGTACCTGTAACGGATCTGGTGCTAAGCCAGGAACAAGTCCAGTCACTTGTGGACGCTGTCATGGCGCTGGTGTTATTAACGTCGATACGCAGACTCCTCTTGGTATGATGCGTCGCCAAGTAACCTGTGATGTCTGTCATGGTCGCGGAAAAGAAATTAAAGATCCATGTACTACATGTCACGGTACAGGTCATGAAAAACAAGCTCATAGCGTACATGTGAAGATCCCTGCTGGTGTGGAAACAGGCCAACAAATCCGCCTCGCTGGTCAAGGTGAAGCAGGCTTTAACGGTGGACCTTACGGGGACTTGTACGTGGTGGTTTCTGTTGAAGCCAGTGATAAATTTGAACGTGAAGGAACAACTATTTTCTACAAGTTAAATCTCAATATTGTCCAAGCAACTCTTGGAGATACTGTGGAAATTCCAACTGTTCATGGAGATGTTGAATTGGTTATCCCAGAAGGAACTCAGACTGGCAAGAAATTCCGTCTACGTGGCAAGGGAGCACCGAGCCTTCGTGGTGGTGCCGTTGGTGACCAATACGTTACTGTCAATGTCGTGACTCCGACAGGTTTGAACGACCGCCAAAAAGCAGCGCTTAAAGAATTCGCGGCTGCAGGTGACTTGAAAGTCAATCCAAAGAAAAAAGGCTTCTTTGACCATATTAAAGATGCCTTTGAAGGAGAATAAAGTAAAAAGAGCCGTCGGGCTCTTTTTAAAGCGTAAACAAGCTATATCCCATCAACTATACACCACAATTTAGACAACTCATTCACCATTTCATAACTAATACTCTTCGAAAATCTCTTCAAACCGCGTCAACGTCGCCTTGCCGTATATATGTGACTGAATTCGTCAGTCTTATCTACAACCTCAAAACAGTGTTTTGAGCAACCTGCGGCTAGTTTCCTAGTTTGCTCTTTGATTTTCATTGAGTATATATCAAATACTTTCCCAGACTTTTCGCCGTAATGAAAACACCTGAAACCAGTTGATTTCAGGTGTTCGGAAACTTTGAGACCTAGGCTCAAAGTTTAGGTATGGAATTTCGAAGAAGGTCGCTACCGTCCGTCATTACTTAAGGAAAGTCTTAAAAAATCTATAAACTAAAAAGAGCCATCGGGCTCTTTTTTACTTATCCTCAAGCTCCTGTGTTTCTTTTATCACAGCTAGTCTAGTCTGGAAATCTTTTTCCAAGACTTTGAACTTGTAGGTCAAGTCTTTTTGATATTCCTTGATAAGGGCTTTTTGCTGGTCGATGATTTGCAAGCTGTTTTGGATGATATCCAAATCATCCTTGATAGATTCAATGCGGTCAGTTGTATCTAGCACTTCATCCTGAATGGCTTGGCGATTTTTCACGACAAAATAACTTCCAGCTGCAGCTCCTGCAAACAGCAATAGATTGGATAGTTTCATGGCATCTCCTTAAGCGTTTTTAATGGTTTCAGCGACTTGGGCAAGTTTGTCAAAGTCAGGTTCGTGGGCGATAAAGTCAATCTTGAGGTCATCTTCTGCACCGTAGCGAGGTACGAGATGCACGTGAGTATGAAAGACTGTTTGACCAGCAACTTCCTCACAGTTGGCGATGATGTTCATTCCGGCAGCCTTGGTAGCCTTCATGACTTTTTGAGCCACTGTTGGTACTTGGGCAAAGAGTTGGCTAGCGCTGGCAGCGTCCATCTCCAAAAGATTGCGAAAATGCTCTTTGGGTACAATGAGGGTGTGTCCAGGCGTTACTTGAGAGATATCAAGAAAGGCAAGAACCTGCTCATCCTCGTATACTTTTGAAGCAGGAATCTCCCCTGCGATGATCTTACAAAAAATGCAATCTGACATAAAATCCACCTCTACTGTATTAAATTTTGATATAATATAGCTACATTATACCAGATTCGGAGAAAATATGTTAGAAATTAAAAACCTGACAGGAGGCTATGTCCACGTTCCTGTCTTGAAAGATGTGTCCTTTATCGTTGAAAGTGGGCAATTGGTCGGTTTGATTGGTCTCAACGGTGCTGGAAAATCAACGACTATCAATGAGATTATCGGTCTTTTGACGCCTTACAGTGGGGAAATTAAGATTAATGGTTTAACCCTGCGAGAAGATGCGACTAGCTACCGCAAGCAGATTGGCTATATTCCTGAAACGCCTAGCTTGTATGAGGAATTGACCCTCAGAGAGCATATCGAGACGGTTGCCATGGCTTATGGTATTGAGCAAAAAGTGGCTTTTGATCGTGCGGAACCTTTGTTAAAAATGTTCCGTTTGGACCAAAAATTAGACTGGTTCCCAGTGCATTTTTCCAAAGGGATGAAGCAGAAGGTCATGATTATCTGTGCTTTTGTCGTGGATCCGAGTCTTTTCATCGTTGATGAGCCTTTCCTTGGCCTCGATCCGCTGGCTATTTCTGACTTGATTCAGCTTTTGGAAGTAGAAAAGCAAAAAGGCAAGTCCATCCTCATGAGTACCCACGTGCTGGATTCGGCGGAAAAGATGTGTGACGCCTTTGTTATCCTCCACAAGGGAGAGGTGCGGGCTCAGGGGAACCTCCAGCAACTCCGCGAAGCCTTTGACATGCCCGAGGCTAGCTTGAACGACATTTACTTGGCTCTAACCAAAGAGGAGGAGCTATGAAAGACTTGTTTTTAAAGCGAAAGCAGGCTTTTCGCAAGGAGTGTGTCGGTTATCTGCGTTATGTTCTCAATGATCACTTTGTCTTATTCCTGCTGGTTCTCATCGGTTTTCTAGCCTACCAGTACAGTCAACTCTTGCAAGATTTTCCTTATAATCATTGGCCCATCCTCTTGTTTTTGGGGATTGTATCTGCCTTGCTTTTGGCTTGGGGAGGAATCGCGACCTACATGGAAGGACCTGACAAGCTCTTTCTCTTAGTCAGTGAAGAGGAGGTGAAGTCCTACCTAAAAGGACAGTCGTCGCGTTCATTTGTTTTCTGGACAATTGTCCAAACCCTCTTTTTACTCTTATTTGCACCTTTGTTTTTAGCTATGGGCTATGGCTTGCCAGTCTTTCTCGTCTATGTGCTTTTATTGGGAGTAGCGAAGTACCTCCTCTTTCGCCAAAAAGCCAGCAAATTTTTCACTGAAACTGGGCTGGACTGGGATTATGTCATTGCCCAAGAAAGCAAGCGCAAGCAAATTCTGCTTCGTTTCTTTGCTCTCTTTACTCAGGTTAAGGGCGTTTCCAATAGTGTCAAACGTCGCGCTTATCTGGATTTTATCCTTAAAGCAGTTCAGAAAGTGCCGAGCAAGATTTGGCAAAACCTCTATCTTCGTTCTTATCTGCGAAATGGAGATCTCTTTGCCCTCAGTCTCCGTCTCCTCTTCCTATCCTTGTTAGCTCTAGTCTTTATCGAGCAAGCTTGGATTGCGACGGCAGTGGTTGTCCTGTTTAATTACCTTATGCTCTTCCAGTTGTTGGCTCTCTATCGTGCTTTCGACTACCAGTACTTGACCCAGCTCTTTCCATTAGAAAAAGGGGAGAAAGAGAAGGGACTACAGGAAGTTATCCGAGGATTGACAGGTTTTGTTTTATTGGTTCAGCTGATAGTTGGTTTGATTACCCTCCAAGAAAAACTAGCTCTTCTAGCCCTGCTTGGAGCTGGACTGGTCCTGCAAATCTTGTATCTCCCTTATCGGGTGAAACATCAGATGCAGGACTAATACTCTTCGAAAATCTCTTCAAACTACGTCAGCTTTATCTGCAACCTGCGGCTAGCTTCCTAGTTTGCTCTTTGATTTTCATTGAGTATAACATTGCTTATATGATACTAAAAAAGAAGTTGAGTTCTGTCTCAGCTTCTTTTATTTTCTACAAGATAATGGTTGGACCATAGAGACTCAACTTGGTTTTGACTTGATCAAAGTGAAAACGGTCATAGGCTCGCCAAGCAGCACGAGTAGGAGCATCTGGTTCGAGAGCACTGAGGCCCATGAGAAGACTGGAAGTCTGGTAAAATTTTTCCAGTTCAATCAAGAATCGATTATCCACTGTCTCAGCTTTAAAGAGAAAGTCAAGGATATTGTCCAGCTGCTCCTGAAAGCGGACATCGTCAGCTGTTGCCTGTTTGCAGACTTGATAGGCTTTGTTTAACTCAGTTATCAGTGCCTGAGCTGTTTTGATAGGGTCTGTATCCGTCATGAGAATTCCTCCTTTGTGATGGTTCTAAAGTTGTTTCAAGTGATTGTCTTTCTATAATCATAGCTTATCACTTTTAACTCTTTTTTTACCTTCAAATCTTGAATTGTCATTGAAATTTCCTGAATTACAATAAGTGAATTTTATGATAAAATAGTTGTAAGATTATCATATTCATTTTGTAAACACTTCGACACTTTAGGAATTTTTGAGAACCGTTTAGGATTTGGTGAAAAATAGTTTCTAGACTTATGCTATCCTCTTTTTAGGAGGTTTTATCCATGAACTACATTATCATCCAAAAAGAGAAAGAAATTTTCAAATTAAACATAAAGGATATCTACTATATCCAAACGCATCCAAGTAAAGCCCATACCGTACAGATTGTTACAGAAAACGCTAGCTTTGATCTATTTCAAAATTTAAGCAATCTTGAGAAACAATATGGAGAAACCTTGACGAGATGTCATCGAAATTGTCTGGTCAACCTTGAACGAGTAAAATCCATGGATATCCAAAGAAAGACTCTTTTTCTTGGAGAAGAAGGTCGATATGCTGTTCAGTATGCCAGACGTCGCTATAGAGACATTCGCCAAAAATGGTTGAAACAAGGAGAGTAAGAAGATGAGAATATTTGTTTTAGAAGATGACTTTTCCCAACAAGCTAGAATTGAAACGACGATTGAGAAACTTTTGAAAAAACAGAGTATCATTCCTAGTTCTTTTGAAGTCTTTGGGAAACCAGACCAACTGCTGGCAGAGGTGCATGAGAAGGGAGCCCATCAGCTATTCTTTTTGGATATTGAGATTCGAAATGAGGAGATGAAAGGTCTAGAGGTAGCTAGAAAGATTCGAGATCGGGATCCTTATGCCCTCATCGTCTTTGTGACGACTCACTCGGAGTTTATGCCCCTGTCCTTTCGCTACCAGGTGTCTGCTTTGGACTACATTGATAAGGCCTTGTCAGCAGAGGAATTTGAGTCTCGTATCGAGACAGCCCTCCTCTATGCCAATAGTCAAGACAGTAAGAGTCTGGCGGAAGATTGCTTTTACTTTAAATCAAAATTTGCTCAATTCCAGTATCCTTTTAAAGAGGTTTACTATCTCGAAACGTCGCCCAGAGCCCATCGTGTTATTCTCTATACCAAGACGGACAGGCTGGAATTTACAGCGAGTTTAGAGGAGGTTTTCAAGCAGGAGCCCCGTCTCTTGCAGTGCCACCGCTCTTTTCTCATCAATCCTGCCAATGTAGTTCGTTTGGATAAGAAAGAAAAACTGCTTTACTTTCCCAATGGTGGAAGTTGCCTGATCGCGCGTTATAAGGTCAGGGAAGTGTCTGAGGCCATCAATAACTTACACTGAGTGAGGTGATGTAATGGAAATAGTTTGGAAGATAGTATATTCATTTTTGATAGCTGGATTGGAATTGTTTATATTTTTTAAGGTGGATGGAATTGTTCTAACTCTGGAGAGATTTTTTAAAGCTTTTCTTTTTAAGTTACTTTTAGCAGTCGTTTTTGTAACGATTAACTATATAGTAGGAAATACTTACCTATCTTATTTTGTGGTACCCTTGTACGGCATCGGCTTATCTTTCTTATTGTTAAGAGGCCTTCCTAAAAAACTCCTTTTCTTTTATGGTCTCTTTCCAATGATATTGGTGAATCTCTTTTATAGAGGTGTTTCTTATTTTGTGCTTCCGTTTTTAGACCAAGGGCAAATAAATGACAAATACTCATTTATTTGGGTGTTTATAATGATTTTCAATTTCTTCATTTCTCTAGCCTTTTTGAAATGGTTGGACTATGATTTTACTAGTTTGAGAAAGGAGATTCTCGATAAAGCTTTTCAAAAGTCCCTGACTAAGATTAACTGGATAATGGGGGCCTACTTTCTAGTCATGGAAAATCTGTCTTACTTTGAATATGCATACGATATCCAATCAAAGACTGTTCGCCATCTCATCCTAGTGTTTTACCTACTCTTTTTTATGGGTATTATCAAGAAATTGGATACCTATTTGAAGGACAAACTCCATGAGAGATTGGACCAAGAGCAGGCCTTGCGCTACAGAGATATGGAACGCTATAGTCGGCATATAGAGGAACTTTACAAGGAAGTAAGGAGCTTTCGCCATGACTACACTAACCTCTTAACCAGCTTACGTCTGGGCGTTGAAGAGGAGGACATGGAGCAGATAAAAGAGGTCTACGACTCCGTCTTAAAGGATTCTAGTGAAAAATTGCAGGACAATAAATATGACCTTGGTCGATTGGTGAATATTCGTGATAAAGCCCTCAAAAGTCTCCTCGCGGGAAAATTTCTAAAAGCCAGAGATAAGAAGATTGTCTTTAATGTCGAAGTTCCTGAGGAGATTCAGGTAGAGGGGATGAGCCTGCTTGATTTTCTGACTATTGTGTCTATCCTTTGTGACAATGCTATTGAAGCCAGTGTAGAGGTTAGTCAACCTCACGTTTCAATCGCCTTTTTAAAAAATGGAGCACAAGAGACCTTCATCATAGAAAATTCCATCAAAGAAGAGAGAATAGATATTTCTGAAATCTTCTCCTTTGGAGCAAGCTCTAAAGGAGAGGAGAGAGGAGTTGGTCTCTATACCGTCATGAAAATTGTGGAAAGCCATCCCAATACCAGTCTAAATACCACCTGCCAAAATCAAATCTTTCGTCAGGTTTTAACGATTCACTCGATGTCAGTTTATGATTAGAAGATTTGTGGAAAGAAGTACTGCCTGTAGTCATCAATTAAAATGCCATAGTATATGAGGTATCCTATATGAATAAGAAATCCTTTTTTATCATCTGTTCTACGTTGATCATAGCTTCGAATCTTCTCATGATTTCCGTGGTGAACAAGGGAGAAGAAACAGGGAGTAACCTGTTTGTGATTGCTATAGCCTGTGTTTTGCTACCAGCCTTTTTATATGCAGTTAAGAACCGACAGACTTCATTTGTAAATGTAGAATCAATACTCCTGATTCAGTTGACAGTTATATCCCTACTCCGTCTTATCAATAGAATAGGGAGTACGCCTGAAATCCTCAACATTATCATTACCCTTATCGCTTTGGCAAGTGGGACAGCTGCTATCCTTGTTGCGATTATGAGAATATATGAGAACATACGGAAGTGAGGGTGAGTAGTTCTCTATTTTGTATTTTCACATTGTCAAGTTCCCCCAGGGCAAGTATGTTTTTCATGCTTGCTTTTTTAAATTTTTTAACAATTCAAGAGGTTTTGATGACCATTTATGATTTGAGTATTCCAAGGTCAAAATGAGTGCTATACTAGCAGTGTAAAGGTTGAAGCAGGAAGTATGATAAATCACAAGTTAAGGAAGCGGTGGCTTCGTTCGTGGAAGTAGTAAATTAGAAAAAATATCTTGTTAAGGAGTTGAAAAAAGAACAAACTATGAAAAAAACGATTTCTATCTTTAAAAAAATAATTACTTGTTTTTTACTTACTTTTGCTATTCAAGTTGTACCATTAACTGTTGTGAGACGATTTTATGACGGAGTGATGGGAGATGTGTTCAGTGTTGGTGCCTTCTTTCTATCTTTCTTTATATGCTTAACCATTCTTGTATATCTTATTAAGAGATGGGGTGATGAGACTACTTTAGATTGCTTGCCAATCAAATGGGTAGAATTGAAATGGATTGTTCTTGCTTATCTGGCTAATCTGGTTTTAGTAGTTGGTTTTATATTTTTCACGACCGTTCTTGGAAAAGTCCATGATAATACAAGTTCTTTAAGCTTTTTTCAACATTTGGAAACAAGTGGTTTCTTGTACATAGTTCTATTCTGGTTGTCAACTACTTTCACTCAACCTCTTTTGGAGGAGATACTCTTTAGAGGAATCATTTTAGGAAGTTTAGAAAAATATTCTCCCATAGTTGCTATTATCCTTTCGTCTGTTCTTTTTGGATTTGCTCATGACGGAGAAATGCTCTCTCAACATCTAGTGTCAGGAATTGTATTAGGAATTCTCTATATAAAGCGGAGAAATCTATATTCCTGTGTAGTTGTACATGGTTTGATGAATGCTACTGTCACCTGTCTCTTTTTTCTGGCTACTTAGGTTTTGAACCGGTGAGTTTGTGTAGTTCTTCGTCTAATAATATATGAAAGGAGCAAAGAAATGAAAACTTTTCTTGCTAAAAAACGGAACATCTTCCTTGCGAGATTGTTCCTAGGTCAGTTGCCCTTGCTTGTCTCTACTTATCTATTTCTATCTCGTCAGTTTTTAAATTTTTCCTTAGTTTTCCAATTTCTTTTAGTGGTTATTAACTTGGCTTCTATTTTGGTTACTGTTTACCTCACTAGGGAAATGAGAATAAGAGAGTTTGAAGATGATGATTTGGTTAGTCCTAGAACCAATCAACTCATGTATATTGGCTTGACAGGCTTTATGTCTATTATCTGTTTGTATAGAGGTATCACAGCAGGAGAATCCTACCAACAATTAATCGCTTATATTGGCGCGGTTCTCTGCTTGCTTATCATGCTTCTGCTCATTTGGGGATTGAAGTATTATAAAAAGTAGTTTGCCTTCCTCTTCTGGATTAGAAGCTTCTATTAAAACGTTCGTGAAATAAATGAATGGAGGAATTTAATATGAAATACAGATTATTTCTTGTTATTTTCGTTAGTAGTATGTTGAATATTCTTTTAGGGACATTTTTACAAATCTCTAATGTGTCGATTGGGTGGCTTGTTCTCTACAGTGGCTTGTTTGAAGCAGGCGTTTTCCTTCTTACTAATAAAGGTTTGGCGGTAAAAATCAAGGAAGTAGACATTCAAAACCGCTTTAAATTTATTTTTGGAAAAACGGTATGGTTACAAATTCTTTTGCTCATCTTTTTGATGGTCAAACTGTATCTTGGTTTGGATGTGAGGTTGATTTTATTCTATGGCCATATTTTCATTGTCTTTAATGCCTTAATGTATCTATTATCTAGTAGTCAGGTCAGTCTTAAAAAGAACAAACTGTCTTCTTAATCTTACAGCAGTAGAGCCTGATAAGGGGAGGTCATAATAGGGAGGAGTTCTATGAAAAAACACTCTATTCTTTTTAAAACGAGTGCCATTCTTTCTTATTTGTTTCTGTTTTTCGGATTGTTTTGGACAACCCAATTTTGGAGCAATTATTGGGAGTTCTCGTCTTGGGTAGGAAATCTTATCTGGATTCGAAACATCATCAGCCTTCTCTTTATCGGCCTGATGATTTGGATTTTAGTCAGGTCGGGTCATGCTTATCTCTTTCGTATTCCTAGGAAAAAGTGGTTGAGCTATTCTGTTCTGACGGTGTTAGCAGCCATTGTGCTTATCTGCTTTAACTATCTGACAGCTAAACACGTTCAGGGAACTAATGAAGGGTGGAATTTGTTTATTGCCTATAGTGAGACAAATTTTGCGGAGTTTGGTGTTTACCTAACCTTAATCGTACTAGGACCTCTGATGGAAGAATTGGTATGTAGGGGACTGCTTCAACATGCCTTCTTTAAGAATTCGAGGTGGGGACTGGATCTTCTCTTTCCGTCATTCTTATTTGCCTTGCCCCACTTTTCTAGCTTGCCAAGTCTCGCGGATATTTTTGTCTATACGGCAGTGGGCTGTCTATTTGCCTGGCTGACACGTTATACGAAGAGTATCTATCCCTCTTATTCGATTCATATTGTTAATAATATCATCGCAAACCTACCATTTTTACTCACTTTTCTACATAGGGTCTTGGGGTAAAAAACCAAAAGACTTGCTTTTCAGTCATAGAGGAGGTCATCATGTATAAACATTTATTTTTCCTAGATTCAAAAAAAATAGATTGGTTGACGCCCTATATTCTAGACTTGGCTTCTGACACCATTGCCTTTAATGTTTTTGTGCTAACCTTTGTATCTGTTGTGGTCTTTTATTTCCTAAATCCCATGCTATCTTTAATGGCTATCTTCTTAGGGGGTGGTTATGTGGTCGTATTTTGGATACTCAAATGGTTTGTTTTGGAAAGGCTAGAGCTTAAGGATGACGTGTAGGGAAGTCTGTTTGGTGGGGAGGATAGTTTTATGGTCATTTTCAATAAATGTCATGCCTTGTTTTTGGGATTTTTAGTCTTTGCAATCGTTGGTGCAGCGGGATATTCCGTCAATCAAGGAGATTATTTTCAACACCAGTACACATTCATTATGATAAAGAGTCTCTTGCTTTTCCTTAGTTTTGGCTATGCGAAATGGTTTGATATGATTTCTTTGGGGATGTTAAGCAGGAAACAACTCTTGCTGTTCATTGGAATCTTTCTTTTCACTGTGCTGGTAAGTATTAGCTATCATGCTTTTTTCTCAGTTGTTTCTGGTGCTTCGGTTCAACATCTTGAGGAAGCTAGTAGAGGACTTTCGCTTTCCTTTATTGTTAGTGCCACAGTTTTAGCACCAATCCAGGAGGAACTCATGTTCAGAGGACTTCTTCAGGGGGCTGTATTTGAAAATTCTTGGCTGGGGCTTGTGCTGACATCCTCTCTCATTTCTTTCATACATGAACCTTATGATATTCCTTCGTTTTTCTATTATTTACTCGGGGGCTTGTTACTGGGCTTTGCTTATAAAAAGAGTCAAAACCTATGGGTCTCCACTTTAGTTCATATGTTTTACAACAGTTTGCCACTCTTAACTTATATTTAATGAAAATCAAAGAGCAAACTAGGAAACTAGCCGCAGGTTGCTCAAGCACTGCTTTGAGGTTGTAGATAGAACTGACGAAGTCAGCTCAAAACATGTTTTTGAGGTTGCGGATGAAACTGACGAAGTCAGTAACATATACCTACGGCAAGGCGATGTTGACGTGGTTTGAAGAAATTTTCGAAGAGTATAAAATGATTTGTTTTGGAAAGACTAGCACTAAAGGATGACTTGTAGGGAAGTCTGTTTGTTGAGGAGGATAATTTTATGGAGTTTTTTGATAAATTTCATGCCTTTTGTTTTGGATTTTTAGTACTACTAATCGTCATTACAGTTCCTTATACGATTAACCATAGGGATTTTTTTCAAAATGAATCTGCATTGATTATTGTAAGTCTTCTTGTAACCGCGCTGAGTGTTGCTTATGCTAGAAAGTTTGAAATGATTTCTTTTGGGATGTTAAGCAAGAAAGAACTTTTGCTTTTCATTGTAATCTTTCTTCTAAGTATACTTGAGACACTGGTTTATATTCATTTCTTCGCTGTTTCTTCTGGCGCAGGAGTTCAACACTTGTCGGAAGTTAGCAGAGGAATTTCTCTGTCTTTGATTTTGACTTCCTCAGTTTTTGGACCCATCCAGGAGGAACTTATTTTCAGAGGACTTCTTCAAGGTGCCGTTTTTGACAATTCTTGGTTAGGGCTTGTGCTAACTTCCTCTCTCTTTTCTTTCATGCATGGACCTTCTAATGTCCCTTCGTTTATTTTTTATCTACTTGGGGGCTTGTTGCTGGGCTTTGCTTATAAAAAGAGCCAAAACTTATGGGTTTCTACTTTAGTTCATATGTTTTACAATGCTTGGCCACTCTTATATTATTTATAAAAATCATGAAAGGTAAGCAGAAGATAGTGCTTGCCTTTTCTTTCTATAATGATACCCAAGCCAATCCAGAGGCTTTTCTTTGAGAATCAGGTGTGGACCGGTTGACGAATAGGCCAAAAACTAGTAGAATAGTAAGGAAACTTTATACGGAGGAAAGAAATGGACTTGGGTGATAATGAGCTAACGCTGACCCCGATACCAGGGAAGAGCGGTAAGGCTTATATGGGAAGCTACCCTGATGGGAAGCGCGTCTTTGTAAAAATGAACACCTCTCCAATCCTACCTGGCCTTGCCAGAGAACAAATCGCTCCTCAATTACTATGGACTCGTCGTTTAGCGGATGGTCGTGATATGTGTGCTCAGGAATGGCTGACGGGTAAAATCTTGACCCCTTACGATATGAATCGCAAGCAGATTATCAATATCTTGAACCGCCTTCACCGCTCGCGTCCTTTGATGAAGCAGTTGAGCCGTTTGGGATACACCATGGAAACACCAGTTGATTTGCTACGTTCTTGGCAGCAAGGGGTTCCAGAAATCTTGAAGCAGAATCACTATTTGAACAGTGTGATTGCGGAGCTAGGTAAGACGGTTCCAGGTTTTAGGGAAGACCATGCAACGATTGTGCACGGGGATCTTCGTCATAGTAATTGGATTGAAACAGAGAGTGGACTCGTTTATCTAGTGGATTGGGATTCGGTTCGTCTGACGGATCGTATGTTTGATGTGGCGCATTTGCTATGCCACTACATTCCAGATCATCAGTGGCGTCAATGGTTGAGAGACTACGGCTATAAGTACAATCAGACAGTGTTAGATAAATTGTATTGGTATGGTCAGTATTCTTACTTGAACCAGATTGCCAAATACTGTGAAAATCAAGATTTAGACAATGTAAACCGGGAGATTTATGCCTTGCGCGTCTTCCGTGACAAGTATGGAAAGAAGAGATGAGAGTTAGAAATCGTAAAGGGGCGACAGAATTACTAGAGGCCAATCCCCAGTATGTGGTCCTCAATCCCATGGAAGCTAAGGGAAAATGGCGAGACTTGTTTGGAAATGGTCATCCTATTCATGTTGAAGTTGGAAGTGGAAAAGGAGCCTTCGTATCAGGAATGGCCAAGCAAAACCCTGACATCAACTACATCGGGATTGATATCCAAAAGTCGGTATTGAGTTATGCCTTGGATAAGGTATTAGAAGTTGGAGTTCCTAATATCAAGTTGTTGTGGGTTGATGGTTCAGATTTGACGGACTACTTTGAAGACGGTGAGATTGATCGTCTCTACCTAAACTTTTCAGATCCTTGGCCTAAAAAACGTCATGAAAAACGCCGTCTGACCTACAAGAGTTTCTTGGATACCTTCAAGCGTATCTTGCCTGAGAATGGGGAAATCCATTTCAAGACAGATAACCGTGGCTTATTTGAGTATAGTCTAGTGAGCTTTTCTCAGTATGGGATGAAACTCAATGGTGTCTGGCTGGACTTGCATGCCAGTGATTTTGAAGGCAATGTCATGACGGAGTATGAGCAAAAATTCTCCAGTAAAGGTCAAGTGATCTACCGAGTTGAGGCAAAATTTTAAGAAATAGCTTGAAAAACAGCCGTTTGAGTGCTAATGCTTTACATAAATTGACAAACGTGCTATACTGATAGTAAGAATATGAGAAAGAGAGGCGGGGAAATATCTTCGCCTCTTGCTTATGAGGAGGTGGACGCAATCGCAACAATCGTAGAATTAGTCAGAGAAGTTGTAGAACCTGTCATCCAAACGCCTTTCGAGCTCGTGGATATCGAGTATGGAAAGATTGGCAGTGACATGATTCTCAGTATTTTTGTAGATAAACCCGAAGGAATTACCTTGAACGACACGGCAGACCTGACAGAAATTATCAGTCCTGTCCTAGACACCATCAAGCCTGATCCCTTCCCAGAACAATATTTCCTAGAAATTACCAGTCCAGG
The DNA here is from genome assembly GCF_040888325.1 of Streptococcus jiangnanensis. Lineage (GTDB taxonomy): Bacteria > Bacillota > Bacilli > Lactobacillales > Streptococcaceae > Streptococcus > Streptococcus jiangnanensis. The sequence continues at coordinate 144,282 of NZ_JBFNFF010000004.1, forward strand.
CTTGGAACGTCCTTTGAAAACCAAGGATGCCGTCGCTGGAGCAGTTGGAAAATACATCCATATTGGGCTCTACCAAGCTATCGATAAGAAAAAAGTCTTTGAAGGTACCTTGGTATCCTTCGAAGAGGACGAGTTGACTATGGAATATATGGACAAGACACGTAAGAAAACCGTCCAAATTCCATACAGTTTAGTATCAAAAGCACGTTTAGCAGTAAAACTATAGAAAAGAAAGGATAGCTTTTGAGGATTCAAAAGTAAAAAGAACATGAGTAAAGAAATGCTAGAGGCCTTCCGCATTTTGGAAGAAGACAAGGGAATCAAAAAAGAAGACATCATCGACGCAGTAGTAGAGTCGCTTCGTTCCGCTTATCGCAGACGCTATGGTCAATCTGATAGCGTAGCTATCGACTTCAATGAAAAAACAGGAGACTTTACAGTTTATACTGTCCGTGAAGTTGTTGATGAAGTATTTGATAGCCGTTTGGAGATCAGCTTGAAGGATGCTCTTGCCATTAATTCAGCCTATGAGCTTGGTGACAAAATCAAGTTTGAAGAAGCACCAGCTGAGTTTGGTCGTGTAGCAGCCCAATCTGCCAAACAAACCATCATGGAAAAAATGCGCAAGCAAACACGTGCCATCACTTATAATACTTACAAAGAACATGAGCAAGAAATCATGTCTGGTACGGTAGAACGATTTGACAACCGCTTTATTTACGTCAACCTTGGCAGCATCGAAGCCCAATTATCAAAACAAGACCAAATTCCTGGAGAGGTGTTTGCTTCCCATGACCGTATCGAAGTCTACGTTTACAAGGTTGAAGACAACCCTCGTGGTGTCAATGTCTTTGTTAGCCGTAGCCATCCTGAAATGATCAAACGCTTGATGGAGCAAGAAATTCCAGAAGTTTACGATGGAACTGTTGAAATCATGAGCGTAGCCCGCGAAGCTGGTGACCGTACGAAAGTTGCCGTTCGTAGCCACAATCCAAACGTGGACGCTATCGGGACAATCGTTGGTCGTGGTGGTGCTAATATCAAGAAAATCACCAGCAAATTCCACCCAGCTCGTTACGATGCCAAGAGTGATCGTATGATTCCTGTTGAAGAAAACATCGACGTTATCGAGTGGGTAGCAGATCCAGCTGAGTTTATCTACAATGCTATCGCACCGGCAGAGGTTGACCAAGTTATCTTTGATGAAAATGACAGCAAACGTGCCTTGGTCGTTGTACCTGATAACAAGCTTTCTCTTGCTATCGGTCGCCGTGGACAAAACGTTCGCTTGGCGGCTCACTTGACGGGTTACCGTATCGATATCAAGTCTGCCAGCGAATTTGAAGCTATGGAAGAAGCAGGTCAAGTGGATTACGCAGCTGCGGATGAATTGACAGAAGAATAAAAGCTGCTAGAGGAGGGAAAGATGAAAACAAGAAAAATCCCTTTGCGCAAGTCTGTTGTCTCTAATGAAGTGATTGATAAACGTGATTTACTCCGTATTGTCAAGAACAAGGAAGGACAGGTCTTTATCGATCCGACAGGCAAGGCCAATGGCCGTGGCGCTTATATCAAGCTAGACAATGCAGAAGCCCTAGAGGCTAAAAAGAAGAAGGTCTTTAACCGCAGCTTTAACATGGAAGTGGAAGAAAGCTTTTATGATGAGTTGATCGCTTATGTGGATCACAAAGTGAAAAGAAGAGAGTTAGGACTTGAATAAGCAAAAGATAAGCAATCTCTTGGGACTTGCTCAACGAGCAGGCCGGATCATATCGGGTGAGGAATTGGTGGTCAAGGCTATCCAAGACCAGAAAGCCAAGCTAGTCTTTCTAGCCCATGATGCTGGTCCTAATCTGACCAAGAAGATTCAAGATAAAAGTGACTATTATCAAGTAGAAGTTATAACCGTGTTTTCAACACTGGAATTAAGCATAGCAGTCGGGAAACCGAGAAAGGTTTTGGCTGTGACAGATGCTGGATTTACAAAGAAAATGAGGTCTCTTATGGAATAGAAGAGGAGGACATGATTTGTCTAAGAAAAGATTGTACGAAATCGCAAAAGAACTTGGAAAAGAAAGTAAAGAAGTTGTAGCGCGTGCAAAAGAGTTGGGCTTGGATGTGAAAAGCCACTCATCGAGCGTGGAAGCTGCTGCTGCTGAACAAATCGCAGCTAGCTTTAAACCTGCACCTGCTCCTAAGGCAGAAGCAAAACCTGCAGCACCAAAAGCAAGTGTAGAAAAGAAAGCAGAAAAGTCTGTTTCGGCTAAACCAGCTGCCGCTAAGGAAGAAAGTAAACCAGCTGCACCTGCAGCTCCTAAGGAAGAAAAAGTAGTGGCCGCAAGACCACAGAGTCGAAACTTCAAGGCGGAGCGTGAGGCGCGTGCCAAAGAGCAGGCAGAACGACGCAAACAAAACAAGGCCAACAACCGTGACCAACAACAAAATGGTAACCGTCAGAAAAATGACGGTCGTAATGGTGGCAAACCTGGTCAAGGAAACCGCGAAAATCGCCGATTCAACGATCAAGGGAAAAAACCACAAGGTCAAGGAAATCGTGGCAATGATCGCCGTCAGCAACAAGACTTCCAGCCCAAGCAAGGTGGTCCACGTGTTGACTTTAAAGCCCGTGCAGCAGCCCTAAAAGCAGAGCAAAATGCAGAGTACGCACGCTCAAGCGAGGAGCGCTTCAAACAATCGCAAGCAGCCAAAGAAGCCTTGGCTCAAGCTAACAAACGCAAGGAGCCAGAGGAAATCTTTGAAGAAGCTGCTAAGCTAGCTGAACAAACGCAGCCAGCAGTAACAGTAGCTCCTGTAGCGAAAGAAGCGCCAGTGGATACACGTCGTAAAAAACAAGCTCGACCAGACAAAGAACGTGATGATTATGATCACGAAGAAGATGGTCCTAGAAAACAACAAAAGAATCGAAGTAGTCAGAATCAAGTGAGAAATCAAAGAAATAGTAACTGGAATAACAACAAGAAAAATAAAAAAGGGAACAAGCAAAACAACCGTAACCAGACTCCAAAACCTGTTACAGAGCGTAAGTTCCACGAATTGCCAACAGAATTCGAATATACAGATGGTATGACTGTTGCGGAAATCGCAAAACGTATCAAACGTGAACCAGCTGAAATCGTTAAGAAACTCTTTATGATGGGTGTGATGGCCACACAAAACCAATCCTTGGATGGAGAAACCATTGAACTCCTCATGGTGGATTACGGTATCGAAGCCAAACAAAAGGTTGAAGTGGATAATGCCGACATCGAACGTTTCTTTGTCGAAGATGGCTATCTTAATGAAGATGAATTGGTTGAGCGTCCACCAGTTGTAACCATCATGGGACACGTTGACCATGGTAAAACAACCCTCTTGGATACCCTTCGTAACTCCCGTGTTGCGACAGGTGAAGCAGGTGGTATCACTCAGCATATCGGTGCCTACCAAATCGTGGAAAATGGCAAGAAGATCACCTTCCTTGATACACCAGGACACGCGGCCTTTACTTCTATGCGTGCGCGTGGTGCCTCTGTTACCGATATTACCATCTTGGTTGTAGCGGCCGACGATGGGGTTATGCCTCAGACTATCGAAGCCATCAACCACTCAAAAGCGGCAAACGTTCCAATTATCGTGGCTATCAACAAGATTGATAAACCAGGTGCCAACCCAGAACGCGTTATCGGTGAATTGGCAGAGCATGGTGTCATGTCAACAGCTTGGGGTGGAGATTCTGAATTTGTTGAAATTTCAGCTAAATTCAACCAAAATATCGAAGAATTGTTGGAAACAGTCCTTCTTGTGGCTGAAATCCAAGAACTCAAAGCAGACCCAACAGTGCGTGCTATCGGTACGGTTATCGAAGCGCGCTTGGATAAAGGAAAAGGTGCGGTCGCAACTCTTCTTGTGCAACAAGGTACTCTGAATGTGCAAGACCCTATCGTTGTCGGAAATACCTTCGGTCGTGTCCGTGCCATGACCAATGACCTTGGTCGTCGTGTCAAGGTGGCAGGACCATCAACACCAGTTTCTATCACAGGTTTGAACGAAGCACCAATGGCGGGTGACCATTTTGCCGTTTACGAAGATGAAAAATCTGCGCGTGCGGCCGGTGAAGAACGTGCAAAACGTGCCCTCATGAAACAACGCCAAGCTACCCAACGTGTCAGCCTTGAAAACCTCTTTGATACGCTTAAAGCTGGTGAGCTCAAGTCAGTTAATGTTATCATCAAGGCCGACGTACAAGGTTCAGTTGAAGCCCTTTCTGCCTCACTTCAAAAAATTGATGTAGAAGGTGTCAAAGTTACCATTGTCCACTCAGCAGTCGGTGCTATCAACGAATCAGACGTGACCCTTGCGGAAGCTTCAAATGCCTTTATCATTGGTTTCAACGTACGCCCTACACCACAAGCGCGTCAACAAGCCGAAGCTGACGATGTTGAAATCCGTCTTCACAGCATTATCTATAAGGTTATCGAAGAGATGGAAGAAGCCATGAAAGGGATGCTTGATCCTGAATTCGAAGAAAAAGTTATCGGTGAAGCAGTTATCCGTGAAACCTTTAAGGTATCTAAAGTGGGAACCATCGGTGGATTTATGGTTACTAGCGGTAAGGTTACCCGTGATTCTAAAGTCCGTGTTATCCGTGACGGTGTCGTAATCTATGATGGCGAACTCGCAAGCTTGAAACACTACAAAGACGACGTCAAAGAAGTTACAAACGGTCGTGAAGGTGGATTGATGATTGATGGCTACAATGATATCAAGACTGATGATGTGATTGAGGCTTATGTCATGGAAGAAATCAAACGATAAGATTTTTGCTCCTTTCTTAGGTGGTGAGGGACGCAAGCAAACCGATGGTTTCATTGCTTATTTTTGAGCCTAGTGTCTCAAAAATCCCCTGTGATGGGACTGATAAATCAGTTCCATCACTTTCACCACAGCGAAAGAAGCGAATGAGTTCAAATTGCACTTCGTTTCAATTTGAACTGAAAATCAATAAATTTAAAAATAGCTAGGTCTGCTGGCCTAGCTTTTGGTTCAAAGTAGAGAAAGGAATATCATGGCAAATCATTTCCGTACGGATCGTGTGGGCATGGAAATCAAGCGTGAAGTCAATGAGATTTTGCAAAAGAAGGTCCGTGATCCCCGTGTCCAAGGGGTGACCATTACAGACGTTCAGATGCTGGGGGATTTGTCTGTTGCCAAGGTTTACTACACCATTTTGAGTAACCTTGCTTCGGATAACCAAAAAGCTCAAATCGGGCTTGAAAAAGCAACTGGTACCATCAAACGTGAACTTGGTCGCAATTTGAAATTGTACAAAATCCCAGATTTGACCTTCGTCAAAGACGAATCCATCGAATATGGAAACAAGATTGACGAGATGTTACGCAATCTGGATAAGAACTAAGAAAGAGGGGGAACCCTCTTTTTTGTTGCCAGAGCATGATCATTGCTATTTGACGATGTATCCATCTGATAAAAATCGGTTTAAAAAATTTGTATATTTCGAATAGTATGATATGATAAAGCTTGATATAAATGAAAAACGGAGAGATATATGGCTAAACAAGATATAGCTATGCAAGTACTGCAACAAGTGGTGAAACTTCCCGTAGTCAAGGTCGATCGAGAAAGATTTTTGGTAGAAAAGTTTTCAAAGGAATTAGACCGTAAGGATATTCCAACTTTGATTGAACAAGGACCGACTTCTTTGTTGCCTCAAGAAAGCTTGGATAGAGTGGCCAAGGCCTGTATTAAAGACAATGTCCTGTTAGCCAGTGGAACTTCGGTTTTGGCAGGTCTACCTGGAGGGATTGTCATGGCGATCACTATCCCGACAGACGTAGCCCAGTTTTATGCTTTTTCATTGAAATTAGCTCAAGAACTAGGGTATATTTACGGATTTGATGATCTTTGGGCATCGCGCAATGAGTTAAGCGAGGAAGCTAAAAACACACTTCTACTGTATCTCGGTGTGATGCTGGGAGTAAATGGCGCAGGTGCCCTGCTTCGATCAGGCGGTGTGACAGTAGCCAAGCAAGTCATAAAAGTAGTGAACAAGAAAGCCTTGACAAAAACTCTTTGGTATCCAATTTTAGAAAAAGTTTTGAAAATTTTTGGTGTCAATCTGACAAAAGGAGGCCTAGCTAAAGGGATGGGGAAAGTGATTCCTATCCTAGGTGGAGTCATTTCTGGTGGCTTAACCTTTGCGACCATGAAACCGATGGGAGAAAGATTGCAACAGGAATTGTCCAAGCTAGTCAACTACAATGAAGTGCAATATCAAAGAGACGTTGATACTATCCGAAAAGAGGTCGAAATCATCGAAGGAGAGTAATATGGGATTCATTAAAATTCTAGCTAAGACATACGGGAATTACTTTTTCGTGATGCAAAGCATCAAAGTCCTGAAGAACATGAAAAAAGATGACAATGCTCTAGTAGGTTTCGGGAAAGTACTGCTTGCTGACAAGTTGATGGATGTAGCCCAGTGGCTCGCAAAACCAGATGATAAAGAATAACTTGAAATGAAAGAAACTGGTAGGAACTCCACTGCTAGTTTTTTAATCTCTTTCCATATGGTATAATATAAGCAGTAAAATCATTTTATACTCTTCGAAAATCTCTTCAAACCACGTCAGCTTCACCTTGCCGTACTTAAGTACAGCCTGCGGCTAGCTTCCTAGTTTGCTCTTTGATTTTCATTGAGTATTAGAACATACATGGAGGTCGTCATGGACAATATCATCGATGTGTCAATTCCCGTTGCAGAAGTGGTAGACAAGCACCCAGAAGTTTTGGAAATCCTAGTGGAGCTCGGTTTTAAACCACTTGCTAATCCCTTGATGCGCAACACAGTCGGTCGCAAAGTATCGCTGAAGCAGGGTTCTAAACTTGAAGGAACTCCTATGGACAAGATTGTCCGCACGCTAGAAGCGAACGGCTATGAAGTGATTGGATTAGACTAATGGCAGATGAACGGATTCATATCCTACGGGATATTTTGTTAGAATTGCACAATGGCGCCTCTCCTGAGTCAGTTCAGGAGCGTTTTGATGCGACCTTTACAGGTGTGTCAGCCATCGAGATTTCCCTCATGGAGCACGAGCTGATGAACTCAGACTCAGGTGTCACCTTTGAAGATGTCATGGAACTTTGCGATGTCCATGCCAATCTTTTTAAAAATGCTGTTAAGGGTGTTGAAGTGGAAGATACCGAGCATCCTGGTCATCCAGTTCGCGTCTTCAAGGATGAAAATCTGGCTCTCCGTGCAGCTTTGATTCGCATTCGGAGACTGTTGGATACCTATGAGTCTATGGAAGATGAGGAAATGCTGGCAGAGATGCGCAAGGGCTTGGTCCGTCAAATGGGGCTGTTGGGGCAATTTGACATCCACTATCAGCGCAAGGAAGAGCTCTTTTTTCCCATCATGGAGCGCTATGGTCACGATTCACCTCCAAAAGTTATGTGGGGAGTGGATGATCAGATCAGAGAACTCTTTCAGACAGCTCTAGCGACGGCTAAGGCACTACCAGAAGTGGCGATTTCCACTGTAAAGGAGGCCTTTGAAGCTTTTGCGACAGAGTTTGAAAGTATGATTTTCAAGGAAGAGTCCATCCTCCTCATGATTCTCCTTGAGTCTTTCACCCAGGATGACTGGCTTCAGATTGCGGAGGAGAGTGAGGCCTATGGCTATGCCATCATCCATCCGTCTGAGAAATGGGTGCCAGAACGCCAAAGTTTTGTTGAGGAAAAGAGTGCAGAGGAACCTGTTCAACTAGACACGGCTGAAGGTCAAGTTCAGCAAGTTATCGATACGCCAGAAGGACAGTTCACCATTACCTTTACCCCTAAGGAAAAGGAAGCAGTGTTGGATCGTCATAGTAAACAGGCTTTTGGCAATGGCTATCTCTCCGTCGAGCAGGCTAACCTCATCCTCAATCATCTCCCTATGGAGATTACCTTTGTCAATAAAGACGATATTTTCCAGTATTACAATGACAATGCGCCAGCTGATGAGATGATTTTCAAACGGACGCCATCCCAAGTCGGGCGCAATGTCGAGTTATGTCATCCTCCAAAATATTTGGAGAAAGTTAAAGCTATCATGCAAGGTCTGCGTGAAGGGGTCAAGGACAAGTATGAAATGTGGTTCAAGTCGGAGTCGCGAGGCAAGTTTGTCCACATCACCTATGCTGCGGTACACGATGAAAACGGAGAATTTCAAGGCGTGTTGGAGTATGTTCAGGATATCCAGCCCTACCGAGAGATTGATACGGACTATTTCCGTGGATTAGAATAAGGAGAATCAATGAGTTACGAACAGGAATTTATGAAGGAATTTGAAGCTTGGGTCAATACCCAGATCATGATCAACGACATGGCACACAAGGAAAGTCAAAAAGTCTACGAAGAAGACCAAGACGAGCGTGCCAAAGATGCCATGATTCGCTACGAAAGTCGCTTGGATGCTTATCAGTTTTTGCTTGGTAAGTTTGAAAATTTCAAGGCAGGCAAGGGATTCCATGATTTACCAGAAGGCTTGTTTGGTGAGCGAAACTATTAAAATTCAGATACTTTCTTGATTTTTTGCCAAAATCTTGATAGAATATCTTTATTAAATCCTTGTCAGAGCAGGGATTTTTTATTGAAAGGATTTTATTATGTCAAAGAAACTCCAACGTAAAAAACAATTGCGAAATAGCCTTCGTCGCTCAGGTGCATTTTCAACTACAGTGACTAAGGTTGTAGAAGAGACCAAGAAAGTCGTGAAACACGCAGAAAAATCTGCCAGCCAAGCAGGAAAAGTTGTCTCTAAAAAAGTGGAACAAGCGGTAGAAGCGACCAAGGAACAAGCTCAAAAAGTGGCGAATTCAGTAGAAGATTTTGCAGCGACTTTGGGTGGCCTCTCAGTAGATCGCGCTAAGACTTTCTATGATGAAGGCATCAAGTCAGCTTCTGACTTCAAAAACTGGACTGAAAAAGAACTCCTTGCCTTGAAAGGAATCGGCCCAGCTACCATCAAGAAATTAAAAGAACACGGAATCAGCTTCAAGTAATCTTTCTTGAGCCTTGCATTTCTATCAAAAACTTGTTACAATAAAGCCATTAGAGGTGTTTTGAATCCCACATTTTACAGAAAGTGGCGGTGCTGAGAAGTCCACAAATGTGTCAAAACTGGTTGCTGATGGATGAAAAATTGAAATAAAAATGTCTTTTTGTTTTAAAGACGAGAGTTGCGGGCATCTGCCCGAAATTGGGTGGTACCGCGGATAAGCACATTCGTCCCTGTCATGGATATGGCAGGGGCGGTTTTTTGTAGAAAGTGAGGTAGAAGGATGACAAGAGCTGAGTTGCCAGAACGAATAGAGACCGAGCGTCTGGTCTTGCGAGTCCGTACCGTGGCTGATGTTGTGGATATCTTTGACTATGCCAGTAGGTCAGAAGTTTCCTACCCAGCAGGCTTTCCGCCCGTCAAGACCTTGGAAGATGAGATTTATTATCTAGAGCATATCCTTCCCGAGCGCAATGAAAAGGACAATCTCCCAGCGGGCTATGGAATTGTCGTTAAAGGAACCGATAAGGTCATCGGCTCTGTTGATTTCCCTCGTCGTCACGAGGATGATGTCTTGGAGATTGGCTATATCTTACATCCAGACTATTGGGATCACGGTTATGTTCCAGAAGCTGCGAGTACCTTGATTGATTTAGCTTTTAAAGAACTTGGTCTTCACAAGATTGAGCTGACTTGTTTTGGCTACAATGTCCAAAGTCAACGAGTCGCAGAGAAACTTGGCTTTACCCTCGAAGCTCGCATAAGAGACCGCAAAGATGCCCAAGGAAATCGCTGTGATGATTTGAGATACGGCTTGCTGAAGAGTGAGTGGGAGGTGATTTGATGCATCTTTTCATCATTGGGGCTCCAGCTTCTGGGAAAATGACGATTGGGCAAGAACTATCTCGAAAGACAAATGCTACCCTCTTTTATAACCATCAAGCCATCGATTTTGCACTAGAAATCTATCAGGACTATACAGAGGAAATGTGGGAATTTGTTCGTGGAATTACCTTTTCTTTCCTTGGAGCAAGTGCTAGGAATCAGCGATCTGTGATTTTAACAGACGTAATTGATTTTTCAAATCAGTACCAGCTGCTGTATTTGAAGCAAATTCAGGATTTGTTGGATGACTATTATCAAGAGATTCTTTTTGTGGAGTTGGAAACAAGTCTTGAGGAGCGTTTACGTCGAAATCGAACGGAGAATCGATTAAAGCACAAACCCTTAAAACGACATATTGAGGCATCTGAAAGAGAAATTTTAGAGACAGCTGAAACACTTCAATTAAATTCCCAACATCAACCGAACGAGTTGTACCACTACCTTAAAATAAATAATACGAATCTGTCTGCAGAAGAAGTTGCCAAGCAGATTCAAAATAAAATGAATACAATAGAGAAAGGACAAACACATGTCTAAAGAACTTTCACCTAAATACAATCCAGCCGAGGTTGAGGCTGGTCGTTACCAAAAATGGCTTGACGCTGATGTTTTCAAGCCTTCAGGCGATCAAAAGGCTAAGCCTTATTCAATCGTGATTCCACCACCAAACGTAACTGGGAAACTCCACCTTGGTCACGCTTGGGACACGACTCTCCAAGATATCATCATCCGTCAAAAACGCATGCAAGGCTTTGATACACTTTGGCTTCCAGGGATGGACCACGCTGGGATTGCCACTCAGGCTAAGGTTGAGGAGCGCTTGCGTGGTGAGGGCATTAGCCGATATGACCTCGGTCGTGAGTCTTTCTTGACGAAAGTCTGGGAATGGAAAGACGAGTATGCCACTACCATCAAGGAACAATGGGGCAAGATGGGTCTCTCTGTAGACTACTCTCGTGAGCGTTTCACTCTTGATGAAGGTTTGTCAAAAGCCGTTCGCAAGGTCTTTGTGGACCTTTACAAGAAAGGCTGGATCTACCGTGGTGAGTTTATCATCAACTGGGACCCAGCAGCTCGCACAGCCCTTTCTGATATCGAGGTTATCCACAAGGACGTCGAAGGTGCCTTCTACCACATGAACTACATGCTAGAAAACGGTTCACGTGCCCTTGAAGTTGCGACCACTCGTCCTGAGACTATGTTTGGGGACGTTGCGGTTGCGGTTAATCCAGAAGACCCACGCTACAAGGATTTGATTGGTAAAAACGTCGTCCTTCCTATCGCTAATAAATTGATTCCAATCGTTGGGGACGAACACGCAGATCCTGAATTTGGTACTGGTGTCGTGAAAATCACGCCTGCCCACGATCCAAACGACTTCTTGGTTGGTCAACGCCATAACTTGCCACAAGTCAACGTCATGAACGACGACGGAACTATGAACGACTTGGCCTTCGAATTTGCAGGAATGGATCGTTTCGAAGCTCGTAAAGCTGTCGTTGCTAAGTTGGAAGAAATTGGTGCCCTTGTCAAAATCGAAAAACGTGTCCACAGTGTCGGTCACTCAGAGCGTACAGGTGTTGTAGTTGAGCCACGCTTGTCTACGCAATGGTTCGTTAAGATGGACCAATTGGCGAAAAATGCCATCGCCAACCAAGACACAGACGACAAGGTAGAATTCTACCCACCTCGTTTCAACGATACCTTCCTCCAATGGATGGAAAATGTCCATGACTGGGTAATATCTCGTCAGCTCTGGTGGGGTCACCAAATCCCTGCTTGGTACAATGCTGAGGGTGAAATGTATGTTGGAGAAGAAGCTCCAGAAGGCGACGGATGGACTCAAGACGAAGACGTCTTGGATACGTGGTTCAGCTCTGCCCTTTGGCCATTCTCAACCATGGGTTGGCCTGATGTTGACTCAGAAGACTTCAAACGTTACTTCCCAACTTCAACCCTAGTAACAGGTTACGACATCATCTTCTTCTGGGTGTCTCGTATGATCTTCCAATCATTGGAATTCACAGGACGTCAGCCATTCCAAAACGTCCTTATCCACGGACTCATTCGTGACGAGCAAGGACGCAAGATGTCTAAATCTCTTGGTAACGGGATTGACCCAATGGATGTTATCGAGAAATACGGTGCCGATGCCCTTCGTTGGTTTCTTTCAAACGGTTCTGCACCAGGCCAAGACGTCCGCTTCTCTTACGAGAAAATGGATGCTTCATGGAACTTCATTAACAAAATCTGGAACATCTCTCGCTACATCCTCATGAACAATGAAGGCTTGACTCTTGAGCAAGCAACGGCTAATGTCGAAAAAGTTGTTAACAAGGAAGCTGGAAATGTCACAGACCGCTGGATCCTCCACAACCTCAATGAAACGATCGGCAAAGTCACTGAAAACTTTGATAAGTTTGAGTTTGGTGTTGCTGGACACATCCTCTACAACTTTATCTGGGATGAGTTTGCGGACTGGTACGTTGAGTTGACCAAAGAAGTCCTTTATAGCGATAATGAAGAAGAGAAAGTCATCACACGTTCTGTTCTCCTTTATACTTTGGACAAGATCCTTCGACTCCTTCACCCAATCATGCCATTCGTGACAGAGGAAATCTTTGGACAAATCTCAGAAGGCTCTATCGTTACAGCGGAATACCCAACTGTTAACCCAGCCTTTGAAGACCTTGCTGCCCACACAGGTGTAGAAAGCCTTAAAGACCTGATCCGTTCTGTTCGGAATGCGCGTGCGGAAGTAAACGTTGCTCCAAGCAAGCCTATCACCATCCTTGTTAAGACAAGCGATAGCGACTTGGAAGCTTTCTTTAACAGCAATGTCAACTACATCAAACGCTTCACAAATCCAGAGCATTTGGAAATCGCATCAACCATCCCTGCACCTGAACTCGCAATGTCAAGCGTCATCACAGGAGCAGAAATCTACTTGCCACTCGCAGACCTCCTCAATGTCGAAGAAGAACTGGCTCGTCTCGACAAGGAACTGGCTAAATGGCAAAAAGAACTGGACATGGTCGGTAAGAAGCTTTCTAACGAACGTTTCGTAGCTAATGCCAAACCAGAAGTCGTCCAAAAAGAACGCGACAAACAAGCCGACTACCAAGCCAAGTATGACGCGACCGTAGCACGTATTGATGAGATGAAGAAACTCGTGAAATAAACACAGAAACACGGTGATAAACCGTGTTTTTTGTATAATGAAATCAATATCTATTGATGGAGAAAGTTATGTCCAAACATCCTCATTATGAATTGTTAAATCTAATTAGCTATGGTCTTGCCAAATTTGATAAGTTGTTTATAAAAGAGTTTCAATGCTCTAGTAAATTTGAGTTTTATCGTTATATAGTTTCTTTGGGTTTCGCAGAAACGACAGGTGTAGTTAAAAATAGAATGGATTTATTTGACCCCTATTTTGAGAACAATCGGAAAGGTTGGTGGCAAAAAGCTGAAGTCTACTGTTTTAGAAAAGATTTAATTGACATGATGTTTGGGAATGAGGATGTTCACAATTTTGCAGAAATCGTTAAAATCCTACTTGCAAGCGAAGGGAAGAAAACAGGTATAGCAGTCATTGAAAAGCCAATAGTTCGAACTAAATTCAAACGTCTACAAGAAACTGGAATGAAAGCAGAAAATTACTTTATACTCCATTTTGATAAAGAAGAAAAATTTCAAGGTGGACAATTAACCGATGCCCGCCTTTATGGTGATGGTTATGATTTCCAAGTAGATGTTCAAGAACATTATTACCTTGCCAAAGTTAAAGGTATTCGAAAATCTAAAGGGCGTATTCGTTTGACTGCTAGAGAATTTGAGAAAGCAAAAGAGTTTCAATCAGATTTTATTTTATCCTTGGTTACCAACCTGGATGATATTACAAAGTTAGTATTAATCGATAATCTATTGAATCATTTTGAATTTAAAAAGAGTATCATAAAGAATGAAGTTATAGAATACAGAAGTCTTGAAGATTTATATTAGTTCCCCTTAACTTTTCCAGTTGAAGGAACGAGAAGTTTTGACAGGCCAACGGCTCAATGAACTGGAAATCAATGGTATTGGCTTGATCAAGTTTAAAAATGGGGAAATCGGCATCGAATTTATTTGGCTTGATACCGAAAATCCACCTAGCGATGCTATCGGCTGGGTAGCAAAGAAATAAAAAGTCCGCTGTTTTTTTGTTTTGTGTTTTACAGTTTTTTCTTGACAAGTCTTTCTTTTTTATGGTATTCTTTTATGCAACAAGTGTTGCGCAACAAATGTTGCACGAAAGGAGTCTTATGCCACCAAAGGTTAAATTTAGTAAAGAGACTATCATTGGGACAGCTTTACAATTGGTGAGAGAAGAGGGCATGGCTAGTTTGACGGCTCGAGCATTAGCGGAGCAACTGGGAGCTACACCAAGAGTGATTTTTGGGCAATTTGCCAATATGGCCGAGTTACAAGCAGAGGTTATTGTTGCTGCAGAGATGGTCGTAGTGGAGTATATACGAAAGGCTTTAGAAGATGAGAAGCCTTTTCGATCTGTCGGGGTTGCTTATATCCTGTTCGCCTCAAAAGAGCCCCAACTTTTTCAATTGCTTTTCCAAAATACTAGCAAAGATCCGATTCGTCGCTTTCAAGATTTTCTTCCCATGAAGGATCATAGTTACCAATTGGTTCTGGAATCGATTGTAGCAGACTATCCATTGACGTTAGAGGAGGCTAGTCGCCTGTACCAGCATTTATTTATCTACTCACACGGCATGGCCTCTATGGTTGCTTCTGGTATTTATCAGTTCAGCATGGAAGAAGTGATTGGATTACTGACAGAGGTTTGTCAATCTCTCATCAAAGAAATGGTAGGAAAGAAATGATTCAACTAGAAAATGTGCACAAAAGTTATGGCCAAACCAAGGTTTTAAAAGGGATTGATTTGCAGATTCAAGACCAGGATGATGTGGTTATCCTCGGTCCTTCTGGATCAGGCAAGTCAACTCTCTTAAACGTATTGTCAGGATTAGAGAAGGTAGACGAGGGGCATATCCTCATTCAAGCACAAGATTTATCACAACTCACGGATGCTCAATTGACGGCCTTTAGACGTGAGAAGATTGCCTTTATTTTCCAGCAGTATTATTTATTGCCTAATCTTACGGTCAGACAGAATGTAAAGATGGGAGCTGACCTGGCAGACAATCATGATTTTTTGCAGATTATCGAGGATTTGGGACTTGGCGATAAGCTGGACAAGTATCCGAGTGAATTGTCTGGCGGCGAACAGCAGAGGGTATCTATTGCTCGTGCCTTAGCCAAAAAGCCAGAGATTCTTTTCTTAGATGAGCCGACGGGGGCTCTGGATGAAGAAACAGGGCGCAAGATTCTCGACTATATCTGGAAGTTGAAGGAAAAGCTAGGCTTTACCCTAATCATGGTGACACACAACCAAAATATTGCGGATATGGCCAGAACCATCATTCGCGTCAATAGTGGCAAAATTACTGAAGTTGTGACCAATGATCAGCCACAGACTGCTTATGAGATTGGATGGTAAGCCATGTTTTCAGTAAAAGATATTCGAAAATTAGTTGTCGTCAGTATCATTGGAGCCTGTGCGGTTTTTGTGGCCAATCTTTTCTTGAATTTTTATCTTGATATCGAGCAGTTGGAGATTTCTAAAACCAATCCGATGATTACGGCCTATTATGATGCCCAGGTTTCACTTTCCTGGATGGTGGCCATGGTCAGTGGGGTTGTCTTGTCCTTGACGTCGATCCTTCTCATGTGCTTTTATATCAAACAATTTATCGATGACCACAAGGAGCAATTAGGGATTTTAAAGGCTTTAGGCTATAGCAATGGCCAGTTGGCTAAACGATTTTGGGCTTTTGGACTCAGTTTTGGAGTTGGAGCGCTTCTTGGCTATTTAGCTTCTTTTCTAATGATGGGACATTTTTATGACTTTCGCAATGAGAAGAGGATTTTGCCAGAAATTACCATTCATTTTCACTGGCAGCTCTTGATCGCTTTAGTGATACTGCCAACGACTTTCTTTATGGTTCTTGCGATTGGCTATGCTAGAAGACAACTACAAACGCCGGCCCTTCACCTATTGAAAAAATCCCCAACACCGATTAAGGTCAAAAGGAAAAAAAGTGCTCCTAAGAAAGAAAAATCCTTCCTAAAAGAGCTATCTTCGTCGCTGATTTGGGGGAGAAAATTTATCCTGTTTTTTGTAGTCTTTGGCTCTATGTGTTTTGCGGCCATGGTTCAATTGTCCTTTGGTCTAAGGGACTACACAGATGACATCATCCAAACCATGATGATCATGATTGGCTTGATCCTTTCTTTCTCTATTCTCTTTTTGTCATTGGGGATTGTTGTCTCAGAAAGTCGCGAAACCCTGGCTCTTATGAAGGCTTTTGGCTACACAGATCGTGAATGCCAAGGTCATATCCTATCTCCCTATCGTTTCTGGGCCTATCTAGGATTTGTTCTTGGGACGGCTTATCAGTACGCTATTATGGAAATCTTGATTGGTGTGATCAAAGATACGGTTCCTGAAAAGATTGAGCATCACTTTGATGGGAATGTTTGCTTCTGGACTTTGATCGGTTTTGCTGTGGTTTATGAAAGCCTCTTTTATCTATCCAACAGAAAACTCCAAAAGCAAACCATCAAAGAAGTACTCTTAGCTGAATAAATAGAGAAGGTTAGATTCTCCAGCCTTTTTCTTATGAAACTCATTAACAAGAGAAGGATTTTTCACTATTCTAGGGAAAATGAAATAAAGGAAAGAAAACGAAGTTACTGGCAGGACCTGAAATGATCTTTTTACTTGATTTGATGCAACAAACAATTCTTTATCTCTGTAGGAATTCTCTTGCAGTTTGTGGTTGGTATTGGAGTTGCAGCCTTGAGTTATAAATAAATCAATATACCTGCGGTCATGTTACACAGGTCTTTCAATTAGCTGAAATATTTCACCTTTATTTTTCTTAACCTTTGACTATTCCGCAAAATTATCGTACAATAAAGAGTAAATGATAAAATGAGGTCGGAGTCTGTTCGCTCTGGCGATAGTAGTAAAAATGAGGAGAAACGCTTTGGAATTAGAAGTATTTGCTGGGCAAGAAAAAAGTGAACTATCTATGATTGAGGTAGCGCGTGCTATCTTGGAACTTCGTGGTCGCGATCATGAGATGCATTTTAGCGATCTTGTAAACGAAATTCAAAACTACCTTGGAACATCAAACAGCGATATCCGCGAAGCTTTACCTTTGTTCTACACAGAGTTGAACTTTGATGGTAGCTTCATCTCTCTTGGAGACAACAAATGGGGTCTTCGTTCATGGTATGGTGTAGACGAAATTGACGAAGAAATCATCGCTCTTGAAGAAAGTGACGACGATGAAGTAGCACCAAAAGCTAAGAAAAAACGTGTCAATGCCTTTATGGATGGTGATTCAGATGCCATTGACTACAATGCAGATGATCCAGAAGACGAAGATGCATACGAAGCTGATCCAGCTCTTTCATATGATGATGAAAATCCAGATGATGAGAAAAATGAAGTGGAAGCTTACGATGCAGAAATCAACGAAATCGCTCCAGATGACTTGGGCGAAGACGTGGATCTCAACGAAGAAGACGACGAGTTTTCTGACGATGACGCTGAAACGAGTGAAGAAGAGTAAAAGACTTCACAGAGGAGATCGTAAGATCTCCTTTTTCGTTCCTTGAGCAAGTCATCTGTTTGGATGTGGATCTTTAGTTGGTTTTCTGAAAGTAATCTTCTTATTTTCAGGTTTTACCGATTCGGGTTGACAAATGTTCTGCTTTGAGGTATTATATTGTTCGGGCACCTCTTTTAGAGGTCGGGGCTCCCTAGTTACTAGGGAGCTATTTTTGTTTTTTTCAGGAAGTTTTCTTGAAGAGTTGTTATTCATAAGGGTCTTGTTTTCGATCTCCCCTCGTAGTTAACAAGGCCTTGAGCATTTTAGAAAGAGGAATCTATGTCTACGAAATATATTTTTGTAACTGGTGGTGTGGTGTCGTCTATTGGGAAAGGGATTGTCGCAGCAAGTCTGGGTCGTCTCTTGAAAAATCGTGGTCTCAAAGTGACTATTCAGAAGTTTGACCCTTATATCAATATCGATCCGGGAACCATGAGTCCTTACCAGCACGGGGAAGTCTTTGTGACTGATGATGGGGCTGAGACAGATTTGGACTTGGGTCACTATGAACGTTTCATCGATATCAATCTCAACAAATATTCCAACGTGACAACTGGTAAAATCTACAGTGAAGTTCTTCGTAAGGAACGCCGTGGCGAATATCTTGGGGCAACTGTTCAAGTCATTCCTCATATCACAGATGCTTTGAAAGAAAAAATCAAGCGTGCTGCTGTAACGACCGACTCTGATGTCATTATCACAGAGGTTGGTGGAACCGTTGGGGATATCGAGTCCTTGCCATTTCTAGAGGCCCTTCGTCAGATGAAGGCAGATGTGGGTGCAGATAACGTCAT
The DNA here is from genome assembly GCF_040888325.1 of Streptococcus jiangnanensis. Lineage (GTDB taxonomy): Bacteria > Bacillota > Bacilli > Lactobacillales > Streptococcaceae > Streptococcus > Streptococcus jiangnanensis. The sequence continues at coordinate 162,764 of NZ_JBFNFF010000004.1, forward strand.
GTACATCCATACAACCTTGCTTCCTTACCTCAAGGCTGCTGGTGAGATGAAGACCAAGCCGACTCAGCATTCTGTAAAAGAATTGCGTGGATTGGGAATCCAGCCAAATATGTTGGTCATCCGTACCGAGAAACCAGCTGGTCAGGGAATTAAAAACAAACTAGCTCAGTTTTGTGACGTGGCACCAGAAGCCGTTATCGAGTCTTTGGATGTCGAACACCTTTACCAAATTCCATTGAATTTGCAGGCACAAGGCATGGACCAAATTGTTTGTGATCATTTGAAATTAGATGCACCAGTAGCGGATATGACGGAGTGGTCAGCCATGGTGGACAAGGTTATGAACCTCAAGAAACAAGTCAAGATTTCCCTCGTTGGTAAGTATGTGGAGTTGCAAGATGCTTACATCTCTGTGGTTGAAGCTTTGAAACACTCTGGGTATGCCAACGACGCAGAAGTGAAGATTAATTGGATCAATGCCAATGATGTGACGGCAGAGAATGTGGCAGAGCTCTTGTTTGATGCGGACGGAATCATCGTACCAGGAGGTTTTGGCCAACGTGGTACGGAAGGAAAAATTCAAGCCATCCGTTATGCGCGTGAAAATGATGTTCCAATGTTGGGTGTCTGCTTGGGAATGCAGTTGACTTGTATCGAGTTTGCTCGTCACGTTTTGGGTCTTGAAGGTGCTAATTCTGCAGAACTTGCACCAGATACAAAATACCCTATCATTGATATCATGCGTGATCAGGTTGATGTTGAGGATATGGGAGGAACCCTTCGCTTGGGACTTTATCCATCTAAGTTAAAACGTGGCTCTAAGGCAGCAGCTGCTTATCACAATCAAGAAGTGGTGCAACGCCGTCACCGTCACCGTTATGAGTTTAACAATGCCTTTCGTGAACAGTTTGAGGCAGCAGGTTTTGTCTTCTCAGGTGTTTCTCCTGATAATCGTTTGGTCGAAATTGTGGAAATTCCTGAAAATAAATTCTTTGTGGCTTGTCAGTATCACCCTGAACTTTCCAGCCGTCCGAACCGTCCAGAAGAACTCTACACCGCCTTTGTTACTGCAGCAGTTGAGAATAGTAATTAGCATAATCAGAATCTTTGAGAAGAATCTCAGAGGTTTCTTCTAGCATATTTAGGATAAGATTTGCAAAAAAAATAGATAGTGATATAATTAATATAATAATTCCTAAGGAGGATGTACAATGAAAAAAATCACACTATTTTGTTTGTTTCTAGCAGGTTTAGCTTTACTGGCTTTCCCTCATTCAGGAAAAGCATTCGAATTGGAAGAAGAATGGGTTATTAAGGGTGGGGTTAAGTATCAAGATGGCAAAATTCTTCGATTTAATAATGGCCATGAAGTAGATATCAAAGTCTTGGATTTGCCAAAAACTGAGAAAATCGAGTGGATGGTCAGTCTCAATGGTCAAGATCAGACAGTCAATTTCCTAGGCCAAGAAAAGGACAAGTCTATGGTCGGTACAGAGGGGCGTTACCTGAATTTCTACGTACCTTATGGCTATAGAGGAGATATCAAGGTCGAGGCCAAGAGTGGAAATGAAGTAAAGACCTGGTCCTCTAAAGTGGTAGATGATGTATATAATGGTGAGAAAAGTGGCTACTACCGTATTGAAGAATCAAAAGACCATTACACCTACCTTGATACAAAATGGGACTATCAAACCAAGACCTACACTGCTACCTTACCAGAGACTATCAATGGTCAAAAAGTTTATGCTTGGAAAGACCATGACAATGGTGAGTTAAAACTTACAAAACCAGAATCTATCAGTCATTCCTACAAGGGGGGAGGAGCCTTCCGAGAACTTTATCCGATTGTAAAAGCAGAAAGCTGGCTAAAATCAGACCAAAATTGGTACTATCAAAACCAAGGCCAACTAGTTCAAAATGCTTGGGTTAAAGACAATGGAACTTGGTACTTTATGAATGATAAAGGGATTATGTTTAATCAAACTTGGCTCTATCAAGGTGGCAACTGGTATGCCTTTAAATCATCAGGAGCTATGATTGCTAGTGATTGGCTTTACGACCAAGGCAAGTGGTACTATTTATCAACTTCAGGCTCTATGAAAGCAAGCACTTGGATTTTTGACAAGGGAGAATGGTATTATGTAAGTTCTTCTGGTGCCATGATTGCGAATGATTGGGTCAAAGACAATGGTAAGTGGTATTATCTAGCTTCATCAGGTAAGATGCTTCGCAATACCTACACACCAGATGGCTACTACGTTGGCAACTCAGGCGCTTGGCAATAAGAATAATACTCTGCGAAAATCTCTTCAAACTACGTCAGCGTCGCCTTACCGTAGGTATGGTTACTGACTTCGTCAGTTCTATCCACAACCTCAAAACACTGTTTTGAGCAACCTACGGCTAGTTTCCTAGTTTGCTCTTTGAGTATAAGAAGTCCTTTTCCTTTAAGGAAGGGGCTTTTTACTTGCTTTTCTACGGCTTCCCTATTTGTCCTAGAGCCCTTTTTGTGTTACAATGAATGGTATGAAAGCTAAGAAATTATGGATGACTGGCTTGACTGTGGCTGGTCTAAGTGCCCTTGCTTTGGGGGCTAAAAAAGCAGCAGATAACCACAAACTCATGAAGACTCAAGAAGAGTTGACCGCTATCGTGCGCGAACTTTTCTCAGATATGGGTGAGATTGCGACTCTCTATGTTCAAGTCTACGAAAGTAGTCTAGAGCGACTGGTCGGAGGAGTCATTTTCGAGGATGGCCGTCACTACACCTTTGTCTATGAAAATGAAGACCTAGTCTATGAGGAGGAAGTCTTATGATTACTCCCGATAGTATAGAAGAACTAGCAGGTTTTGTCGAGCAAGATGGCAAGAAGGTCTTCCTTTTTGTGGCGGACTGGTGTGGCGATTGTCGTTATATCTATCCATCCTTGCCAGAGATTGAGGAGACCAATCCAGAGTTCACCTTTATTCGAGTGGACCGTGACCAGTACATGGATCTAGCCAAACTCTGGGATGTGTACGGGATTCCTAGCCTTGTTGTGCTAGAAAAGGACAAGGAAATCGGCCGATTTGTCAATCGCGACCGTAAAAGCAAGCAACAAATTAACGACTTTTTAGCAGAACTGAATTAGGAGAAAAGGAAAGAATGATTTTTACATATAATAAAGAGCATGTTGGCGATGTCCTTATGATCATCGTGAAAAACAGCGGAGATGCCAAACTAGACGTGGAGCGCAAAGGCAAGGTAGCCCGTGTTTTCATCAAAGAAAATGGGGAAACAGTTGCTTGGAATATTTTCGAAGTTTCAAGTTTGTTTGAAATTGTAGAGCGTGGTCAAGTCTTTTTGACAGATGAACAAGTAGAACGTTTGAACCAAGAATTGCAGGCGGAAGGTTTTACAGAAGAAATTGTCAATGACAAGGAACCTAAGTTCGTAGTCGGTGAAATTGTCGAGATGGTAGCCCATCCAGATAGCGACCACCTCAACATCTGTCAAGTGGCCGTTGCAAGTGACAAGACAGTGCAAATCGTTGCAGGGGCACCCAATGCACGTGTCGGGTTGAAAACCATTGTGGCTCTTCCTGGAGCGATGATGCCAAAAGGCAATCTCATTTTCCCAGGCGAACTTCGCGGTGAAAAGAGTTTTGGTATGATGTGCAGCCCTCGTGAATTGCATCTACCAAATGCTCCGCAAAAACGTGGGGTTATTGAATTATCAGAAGACCAAGTTGTCGGAACTCCATTTGACCCAGCCAAACACTGGACTGCCTAGGAAATTGTCAGTATTTGATAGAGCAGATAGAGGGGGATAAGATGGCGAAAAATGTAGTGATTACAGGAGCGACCTCAGGAATCGGTGAAGCGATTGCGCGTGCTTATCTGGAGCAGGGGGAGAATGTCGTTCTAACAGGGCGACGGACAGACAGACTAGAGGCCCTCAAGTCAGAGTTTGCAGAAACGTTTCCAAATCAAACAGTTTGGACTTTTCCTCTGGATGTGACGGATATGACCATGGTAAAGACTGTCTGCTCCGATATTTTGGAAACGATAGGGCAGATTGATATCTTGGTCAATAATGCCGGACTAGCTCTTGGCTTGGCTCCCTATCAGGACTACGAAGAGTTGGATATGCTGACCATGTTGGATACCAATGTCAAGGGTTTGATGGCAGTTACTCGCTGTTTCTTGCCAGCAATGGTAAAAGCGAATCAGGGTCATATTATCAACATGGGATCGACCGCAGGAATCTATGCCTATGCTGGGGCAGCTGTTTACTCAGCCACCAAGGCAGCAGTTAAAACCTTTTCAGATGGCCTGCGAATTGATACCATCGCAACGGATATCAAGGTGACCACCATTCAGCCAGGAATTGTCGAAACAGATTTTTCTGCGGTACGTTTCCACGGTGACAAAGAGCGAGCTGCGACCGTCTATCAAGGAATTGAGGCCTTGCAGGCACAAGATATCGCAGATACGGTGGTCTATGTGACCAGTCAGCCTCGTCGTGTGCAGATTACAGATATGACCATTATGGCCAATCAACAGGCAACAGGTTTCATGGTTCATAAAAAATAAAAAATTTCTTCGAAAAGTTACAAATTTCTGTAACTTTTTTTGATTCCTTGCGAATAGATAAGTAGGAGGAAGAAAATATGTATAATAAAGTTATCATGATCGGGCGCTTAACGTCTACACCAGAATTGCACAAAACCAACAATGACAAGTCAGTAGCGCGAGCAACTATCGCTGTGAATCGTCGTTACAAAGACCAAAACGGTGAACGTGAAGCTGATTTTGTCAATTTGGTTCTTTGGGGGAAATTGGCTGAAACCTTGGCAAGCTACGCAACTAAAGGTAGTCTTATCTCTGTGGATGGAGAACTTCGTACCCGTCGCTTTGAGAAAAATGGCCAGATGAACTATGTGACTGAAGTGCTTGCCACAGGATTCCAACTTTTGGAAAGCCGCGCCCAACGTGCTATGCGTGAAAATAACGCAGGACAGGATTTGGCAGATTTGGTCTTGGAAGAGGAAGAATTGCCATTTTAAACATTGAAAAGTCTGAGTCAATCTCGGGCTTTTTATCTTGAGAAAGTCAGACTTTTTTCTTGACTATTTCTGACCAAGTGATACAATAGAACTATGAATTAGCACTCAGATACAAAGAGTGCTAATAATATGTATTTCATCATGGAGGAAAACAGATGTTGAAACCATTAGGAGACCGTGTGGTCTTGAAAATCGAAGAAAAAGAACAAACTGTTGGAGGCTTTGTCCTTGCGGGCTCAGCCCAAGAAAAAACAAAAACAGCCCAAGTTGTAGCTACTGGACAAGGGGTTCGTACCTTGAACGGTGACTTGGTTGCTCCAAGCGTTAAGCCTGGAGACCGTGTCTTAGTTGAAGCTCACGCAGGTATTGATGTCAAAGATGGCGATGAAAAGTATATCATCGTAGGCGAAGCTAACATCTTGGCTATCATTGAAGAATAGAAGGAGAAAGTAAGTATGTCAAAAGAAATTAAATTTTCATCTGATGCTCGTTCAGCCATGGTTCGTGGTGTTGATATCCTAGCAGACACTGTTAAAGTAACCTTAGGACCAAAAGGTCGTAATGTTGTGTTGGAAAAATCATTTGGCTCACCATTGATTACCAATGACGGGGTGACCATTGCCAAAGAAATCGAGTTGGAAGACCATTTTGAAAATATGGGTGCCAAATTGGTATCAGAAGTAGCTTCAAAAACCAATGATATCGCAGGTGACGGAACGACAACTGCAACTGTCTTGACCCAAGCTATCGTCCGTGAAGGAATCAAAAACGTCACTGCAGGTGCCAACCCAATCGGTATTCGTCGTGGGATTGAAGCAGCAGTTGCCGCAGCTGTAGAAGCCTTGAAAAACAATGCCATTCCAGTTGCCAATAAAGAAGCCATCGCTCAGGTTGCTGCCGTATCTTCTCGTTCTGAGAAAGTCGGTGAATACATTTCTGAAGCCATGGAAAAAGTTGGCAAAGATGGAGTCATCACTATTGAAGAATCACGTGGTATGGAAACAGAACTTGAAGTTGTTGAAGGAATGCAGTTTGACCGTGGTTACCTATCACAGTACATGGTGACAGATAGCGAAAAAATGGTGGCTGACCTTGAAAATCCATACATTTTGATTACTGATAAGAAGATTTCAAATATCCAAGAAATCTTGCCACTTCTAGAAAGTATTCTCCAAAGCAACCGTCCACTCTTGATTATTGCAGATGATGTGGATGGCGAAGCTCTTCCGACTCTTGTATTGAACAAGATTCGTGGAACATTCAATGTCGTAGCTGTCAAGGCACCTGGATTCGGTGACCGTCGCAAAGCGATGCTTGAAGACATCGCCATCTTGACAGGAGGAACAGTCATCACAGAAGATCTTGGCCTTGAGTTGAAAGACGCTACTATTGAGGCGCTTGGTCAAGCAGCGAGAGTAACTGTGGACAAAGATAGCACTGTTATCGTAGAAGGTGCTGGAAATCCTGAAGCTATTTCTCACCGTGTTGCGGTTATCAAGTCTCAAATCGAAACTACAACATCTGAATTTGACCGTGAAAAATTGCAAGAACGCTTGGCTAAATTGTCAGGTGGTGTCGCAGTCATCAAGGTCGGAGCTGCAACTGAAACTGAGTTGAAAGAAATGAAACTCCGCATCGAAGATGCCCTCAACGCTACTCGTGCAGCCGTGGAAGAAGGAATCGTTGCAGGTGGTGGAACTGCTCTTGTCAATGTCATTCCAGCCGTAGCTGATTTGGAATTGACAGGAGATGAAGCGACAGGACGCAACATTGTTCTCCGCGCCTTGGAAGAACCTGTTCGTCAAATCGCCCACAATGCAGGATTTGAAGGATCTATTGTCATCGATCGTTTGAAAAATGCGGAAGTTGGTACAGGTTTCAACGCAGCGACTGGCGAGTGGGTCAACATGATTGAAGAGGGAATCATTGACCCAGTTAAAGTGAGCCGTTCTGCCCTTCAAAATGCAGCCTCTGTAGCTAGCTTGATTTTAACAACAGAAGCAGTCGTAGCCAATAAACCAGAACCAGTAGCCCCAGCTCCAGCAATGGATCCAAGCATGATGGGCGGGATGATGTAAAAGCAACTTATAAAAAACACAAAAGGAGGGAACATAATCCCTCCTTTTAAGGTTTTCTCTTCTAAAATTGATTTGAGCTCTCCTAACTTATATGATAAAATAAGACTAGAAGAAGGATAAGAACATGATTGATGTAGAAGAAATTCTGAGCAAGATGAATCTCAATCAGAAGATTAATTATGACCGTGTCATGCAGAAAATGGTTCAGGTTTGGAAGAAAAATGAGCAACGTCCCACTATTCTCATGCATGTTTGCTGTGCTCCTTGTAGTACCTACACTCTAGAATACCTGACAAAATACGCTGATGTGACTATCTATTTTGCCAATTCCAATATTCATCCAAAGGCAGAATACCACAAGCGGGCCTACGTTACAAAAAAATTTGTCAGTGATTTCAATGAGCGAACAGGCAATACGGTTCAGTACCTTGAAGCTCCCTACGAACCAAATGAATACCGGAAGTTAGTCAGAGGACTGGAAGAAGAACCCGAAGGTGGTGACCGTTGCAAGGTTTGTTTTGACTACCGTCTGGATAAAACGGCGCAAGTGGCTATGGACTTGGGCTTTGATTACTTTGGTTCAGCCTTGACCATCAGTCCTCATAAGAATTCTCAAACCATCAACAGCATCGGAATTGATGTGCAAAAGATTTATACCACCCACTATCTCCCAAGTGATTTCAAGAAAAATCAAGGCTACAAGCGTTCGGTGGAGATGTGCGAGGAGTATGATATCTATCGTCAATGTTATTGTGGATGCGTCTATGCAGCTCAAGCCCAGAATATTGACCTGGTTCAGGTTAAGAAGGATGCCACGGCTTTCTTGTTGGATAAGGATGTTGAAAAAGACTATTCCCACATCAAGTTTACTGTCACTAAATTAGATATATAGAAATCAACCCAGCTGAAAAGCTGGGTTTTTCAAATAAAAAAACCAGGGTTTTCACCCCAGTTTGACAACTTTACCGATTCTTTAGTTCTATGTAGCGTTTGTACCAAATGTTGACATAGGCCTCTGAGAAAGGACCGCGTCCATTGTTAATCCAATCAACAAGGATTTTAACATGCTCTTTCAAAATATAGTCTAAATCATCAGAATACTTCATTTTGCGTTTATGGCGCTCATACTCTTCAACGTCCAAGAGACGCTTTTCACCATCAGTGAAGACCTTGACATCCAAATCATAATCAATGTATTTCAGGGCTTCTTCATCGAGATAGTAAGGACTTGCCATATTGCAATAGTAGGAAATCCCATTATCACGAATCATGGCAATGATATTAAACCAATATTTTTTGTGAAAGTAAACAATAGCCGGTTCTCGAGTCACCCAACGACGACCGTCACTTTCGGTAACAAGTGTGTGGTCGTTGACGCCGATAATAGCGTTCTCTGTTGTTTTTAGTACCATGGTGTCCCGCCAAGTACGGTGAAGACTCCCATCATGCTTATAACTTTGAATTGTAATAAAGTCGCCTTCTTTTGGAAGTTTCATAACTAACCAACTTTCTACAATTTATAAGTTTATCGTCTATTATTATATCATAAATTGGTCTAATTTTTTTGAATTTTACCTGAAAATGTTAAAGATATTCTCTGAGAGCGCTTGCTATATCCGAAAAATCATAGCCTTTTCTAGCTAAAACTTGGGTCAAACGTTGCTTTAGTTCGTAACCTTCATATTTGCTAGCGTATTTAGTATATTGTTTGTCTAGCTCTTTAAAAATGAGTTCTTGAGTCGTTTCTTGGTCGACTTGACTGTCCAAGTTATCAAAGGCACTTTTAGCATCAGAATAGGAGAAGCCTTTGTTCGTCAAGTTTTGAATAATTTTATCCTGCAAGGCACGAGCGGGAAGTTTTCCCGTGTATTTTTTAAGAAGTTTCTCCGCTACACGTTGAGCGACCTCTGAAAAATCAAAATCCTTTAAAACCTCTTCAATCGTTGATTTGGCAATCCCTTTTTGAGACAGTTTTTGAGCTAGCACATAGGGTCCCTTATCTCCAGAAAGTTGATTGGCATTGATGATAGAGTAGACATACTGACGATCATTTATCCAGTTATCTTCTTTAAGATTAGCGATAACTTGACTAGTGATTGTTTCATCAAGATCATACTTTTTCAGATACTCTCTCACTTCCTTTTCAGTATGAGCCTTAAATGATAGATGGTAGAGGGCGAGATTCTTACCATAAGAAAACTGAGCAAAGCCCTGAATCTCGGTCAATTCTTCAGTGCTAACCACCTTATCTTTAGACAACATAAAACGGACAATGGTATCTTCCGTGATATATGATGTTTGCTGTCCATCTAACTCCATCAAGTAGAGACGTTTTTTCTTTTCAAGTTTTGTGATTTTCATAGTTCTATTATACCCTAAAATGTGATAAGATAGGGGTATGAATCTGAAAGTCAAACAAAAAATACCTTTAAAAATCAAGCGGATGGGCATCAATGGTGAGGGAATCGGTTTCTATCAGAAAACCCTCGTTTTTGTGCCAGGCGCCCTCAAAGGAGAAGACATCTATTGTCAAATTACTTCTATTAAACGCAACTTTGTTGAAGCCAAATTACTAAAGGTTAATAAGAAGTCTAAATTTCGAGTCGTGCCAGCTTGTACGATTTATAATGAATGTGGTGGTTGCCAAATCATGCACCTCCACTATGATAAACAGTTAGAGTTCAAAACGGATCTGCTCCATCAAGCCCTGAAAAAATTTGCTCCTGCAGGATATGAAAACTATGAAATCCGTCCAACTATCGGAATGCAGGAACCAAAGTACTACCGTGCTAAGCTTCAATTCCAGACTCGGAAATTTAAAAATCAGGTCAAGGCAGGTTTGTATGCGCAAAACTCTCATTATCTCGTAGAGTTGAAAGACTGTTTGGTGCAAGATAAGGAAACCCAAGTAATAGCGAATCGCCTAGCTGAACTTCTTACTTACCACCAAATTCCAATTACAGATGAGAGAAAAACGTTAGGCGTTCGTACTATCATGGTACGCAGAGCAAGAAAAACGGGGCAAGTTCAGATTATCATTGTCACAAATCGCCAGCTTAATTTAAATCAACTGGTCAAAGACTTAGTCAAGGATTTTCCAGAAGTCGTCACAGTTGCAGTCAATACAAATACAGCAAAAACAAGTGAAATCTATGGTGAAAAGACGGAAATTATCTGGGGCCAAGAGAGCATTCAAGAAGGAGTACTCGACTATGAGTTTTCTCTCTCGCCCCGAGCTTTTTATCAACTTAATCCGGAGCAGACAGAAATTCTCTATAGTGAAGCAATTAAGGCTCTGGATGTCAGCAAAGAAGACCATCTAATCGATGCCTATTGCGGTGTTGGGACGATCGGATTTGCCTTCGCAAAGAAGGTCAAGAGTCTCAGAGGAATGGATATTATTCCGGAAGCTATTGAAGATGCCAAGCGAAATGCTCAAAAAATGGGGTTTGACAATACCCATTACGAAGCGGGGACAGCAGAAGAGATTATTCCACGCTGGTATCAAGATGGCTACCGAGCGGATGCCTTGATAGTCGACCCTCCTCGTACAGGCTTAGATGATAAGCTACTGG